>CADBPP010000147.1 GCA_902796565.1 uncultured Eubacteriales bacterium
AGATCCAGGGCGACCGAAAACATCACGGTGCCGAAAAGGGTCCTCACAAGGGCCCTGAGCCCCTCCCATCTCCACTGGATGATGAACCAGGGAACGGAGAGGAGCAGTGTGCACAGACCCACGGGAAAGCCCGTGAGGTAGAATACCACCGCGGCGATACCGGAAAAGCCTCCCGGGGCCAGCATGTGGGGACGGCAGAACATGTTGAAGCCCGCCGCCATCAGGAAGCATCCCGCCGTCACCATGGTATAGTCCAGTATTATCCTGAGGATCCTTTTTATGTTATGTCCTTTTGCCATGCCGTGTCCTTTAAAAAAGCAAACTGCCAACCGAACGGTTGACAGTTCACAGATCGTATGAAACTTCTTTACTTATGCAACACTGTCATTAAGGGCACGCATAAGGTTGTCGATGTTGATGTTATGCGCGGCTGCGCCTGCTGCTATGTTCTCGAAATGAGCGGCTGCGCATCCGATGCATCCCATACCGTAGACCTGGAATACAGGAATGGTCTGGGGATACTTCTGAACGACCTCTAAGATTGTCATTTCCTTGGTAAGCATTCTTGCACCACCTCGTTTTTCTATATTGTACTTATATTATATCCCATCGGTGGGGAAATCAAGATTAAAAATTAAATAATGGATAAAGATTTGGCAAAGAAAACTGCTGTACAATGGCACTGTGCTATAATACATAGAGCAAAATTGAACGATAAGAGATAAGGCAACAAAAGACATGAGTGACTACGTTATTATGACCGATTCGTCCTGCGATCTGCCTCAGCAGACTGCAGACGAGCTGGGGATAAGGGTACTGCCCCTGGCTATAACCACCCAGGATGACAGGGTCTACAGGAATTATCTGGACGGAAGGGAGATATCCTTCGAAGATTTCTACAGCCGCCTGAGGGCGGGAGAGCGCATCACCACCTCCGCCGTCAACATGGGCGAATTCATAGAAGCCATGGAGCCCATAGTAAGGGACGGAAAGGACATACTGATGCTGGCCTTCTCCTCGGGCCTTTCCACCACCTGCAACTCCGCGGTTCTTGCCGCCAAGGAGATGGAGGACAAGTATCCCGGGCGCAGGGTCATAGTGGTGGATACCCTGGCCGCGTCCCTGGGACAGGGCCTTCTGGTATACCTCACCGCGAAAAAAGCTTCCCGTGAGGGGCTGAGCCTTGATGAGGCTGCGGATTTCGCGGAGAATATAAAGCTCAAATGCATCCACTGGTTCACCGTCGCGGACCTTGACCAGCTCAAGAGAGGCGGGAGGATCTCTCCCACCACCGCCGTCGTGGGCAACCTCCTGGGGATCAAGCCGGTGCTTTTCGTCGACAACGCGGGACACCTGATACCGAAGTTCAAGGTCAAGGGCCGCCAGGCGAGCCTCAGGAAGATGGCGGAGCTGATGAAGGAACATTTCGATCACGGGAGCCCCGACCAGGCGGTGTTCATCAGCCACGGGGACTGCATCGACGACGTAAGGTATCTTACGGAACAGATACGTTCCGAAACGGGTTTTGAGGGGGATATCGTAGTGAACTATGTGGGACCCGTCATAGCTTCCCATTCGGGAGCGGGAACGGTGGCTCTCTTCTTCGTGGGAGACGCCAGGGAATGACATTCCGGGACACGCCCAGGCGTGTCCTTTTTGCTTTATTATTGAGAATGTATGTGATGTCATACAGCTCCTGTATGCTATAATTCAACTATGAAGACAAAGAAAAAAAGGATACGCATAAAACTCAGGGATCCGGGAAAGCTCCTTCGCGCCGTCCTGGCGCTGGTACTGGTGATCGCTCTCGTCATCGCCGTGCCGAAGGCGCTGTCACGTACCGGTGAAGGGAAGATAAAGCTCTCGCAGTATCCCCTCCTTAAGAGCACTCTGGAGACCGCGGGCATCAGAACGTCCCGCTCCGTAAGGGGGGGCTTCACAGCGGAGAACCTCACCACGCAGAAGTGCATGCTGGGAGGATGCGTCTGTATCGCCTTTGAGATACCTTCCTCAAAGGGAGAGCCCCTCTTTATTTCCCGGGACATTAAGATCACCGACGCGGGGGGCCTCAGCATCGCCTCCCCGAACTGCCTTATGCTTTCCTCCACGGGAAAGCATACCGTGAGCGTGAGCTACCTGGACTATTCCGCGACGATGGAGTTCGAGGTGGTGCCCCCCACTCCCGACGGGCTCTATGCGAAGACCCTTCTCATAAACAGGTATTCCGCGGTGGGAGAGACCTATGTGGCCGGGACCCTGGTGGTCCGCGACGACGTGGAGTACGCCTACGGCACGGAGGACGGGGTGAGCCGCCTGGAAAAGGAGACCGCACAGGCCCTGCATGACATGCTGGACGCGGCCCTTGCAGAAGGATATGTCCTTTACGCCCTTTCCGGGTACCGGGACTACAATGAGCAGAAGGAGCTGTACGCTGAAGCGGGAGGATCATCCCAGGTCTCTGTGGCGCCCCCGGGCTCCAGCGAGCACCAGAGCGGCCTGGCCATAGACATCTCCTGGGGGGAGAGCTACTACTATCTCTCCGAGGACATGGAGGACACCGCCGAGTACAGCTGGCTGATGGAGCACTGCTTCGATTACGGCTTCATCCTCAGGTATCCCAAGGGATACGAGAGGATAACCGGATATGAATTCGAGCCCTGGCACTTCCGCTACATCGGAGTGGATGCCGCCCTGGAATACAGGGATCTGGGATGCCGCACCCTCGAGGAATACTGCGCGGAGCCGAGGAACCAATGATCACCGTGATCGCCGTCGGAAAGCTGAAAAACGACGCCTTCAGGGTCCTGACCGACGATTACATGAAGAGGATATCCCGCTTCATGAAGATATCCCTCACCGAGGTGGCGGACCGGGACTGCGACAGCGAAGGGGAGGCCGCCGTGGAAAAGGAGGGGGAGGATATTTTGAAGAGGATCCCCGAACGTTCCTACGTCATCAGCTGCACTCCCGAGGGACGCGCCATGGACAGCGTGGCCTTCGCGGAGCGTCTGCAGGGGATATTCAATTCCTCCGTCAGCGACATATGCTTCATAATAGGAGGCAGCGCCGGTCTTTCCGATAAAGTCAAGAAAAGGAGCGACATGCTTCTGAGCTTCTCTTCCTTCACATTTGCCCACAATCTATTCAGGGTGATACTGACGGAACAGATCTACAGGGCATTCAAGATAATCAACCATGAAAAGTACCACAAATAAGAAGATTGTAAAGGTGAACAGGAAGAGGACCAGGACAGCCGCGATCATCTGCTTCGTCGTCCTGGTGGGGCTGGCAGCGGCAGTGATGCTGCTGGGCGGAGGCCTGACGATCGGCGGCGGGAACGGCGCCGGCCTCAGGGAAGCTTCCGCTGTCATAAAGCCCATAGAGCCGGGGCCCCTGTGCGGGATGCCGCTTCTCAGGGAGAGGCTGAAGAGCGAGGGGGCGGACATCAACCGCATCGCCTCCGTGGATATAGTCATGAGAAACGCCTCGAAGAACGATCTGGTCTACGGCGCCGTGGTGTACTTCACGGTCAGGACTACTTCCCTTGACGGCACCCAAAAGGACTATTCCTCCCCCGTGTCCTTCAGCGACACCCAGGGGCTCTCCACACTGCACAACGACATCCTGGTGCTGGATGAGCAGGGGAGCTTTTCCGTATCGGTCAGCGCGCTGGAACTGAAAAAGACCTTCGACATAACGGTCTCGAAGCAGCAGGACCTGTATAACCCGATCCTTCTGATCAACAAGACCGCCAGAGTCCCCTCGGATTACGTGGCGGGATATCTTTCCACCCGATGGGACATCGACTACGTATACGGTTCCTCGGACGAGGTGAGCCTGATGGCGGAGGAGGCCATGGAGCATTTTGCCGCCATGAGCGCCGCGGCATCGGAGGCCGGCGTCAGCCTCTACTTCCTCTCCGGACACCGGGATTACGCCCTGCAGGAGGAGCTGTACTACCGCGCCGGCGGGGAGAACCAGACGGACACCGCACCTCCGGGAGCCAGCGAGCATCAGAGCGGGCTGTGCGTGGACGTTACCTGGGACGACAACCGCTACGGCCTCTACCAGGGGATGGAGGACTCATGGGGCTTCGAATGGCTCCACGCCCACTGCTATGAATACGGGTTCATCCTGCGCTACCCGAAGGGGTACGAGGATGTGACGGGATATGATTACGAGCCGTGGCACTACCGCTACATTGGGGTGGAGGCCGCCCTCGAATTCAGGGACACGGGCTGCGTCACCCTGGAGGAATACAGCGCCGACAAGACGATATAGTAAAAGAGAGAAGACGGAGGAAGAAAACAATGTACAGGATCCTTACCACCCACAACATAGACAAAAGCGGTCTGGACGTGCTGGAGCGCGCAGGCTTTGAATACTCGGTGGACATGAGCGCCTACCAGGGGATACTCCTCAAGGGCCGGGACATCAACGACATGCACTTCGGTGACGACGTGCTGGCGATAGCCAGGGCCGGTGCCCATGTCTCCAACGTGCCGGTGAAGGAATGCAACGAGGCCGGCATCGTGGTGTTCTACACCCCGGGAGCCAACGCCAACGCCGTGAAGGAGCTCACCCTCGCTTCCCTGATCCTCGCATCAAGAAACATCATCGGCGCCGCGAACTACGCATCCTCCCTTTCCGCGGAAGAGGACGCGGCGGCAGCGGCGGAAAAGCACAAGGCCGAATACTGCGGCAGCGAGATAGCCGGCAGGACCCTCGGGGTGATAGGACTTGGTTCCGTGGGCTCCATGGTGGCGGAGAGCGCCCTGGCCCTGGGGATGAAGGTCATAGGATACGATCCCTACATAGACGTGGCCAGCGCCTGGAACCTTCCCGGCGGAGTGGAAAGAGCGACGGACGTCAGGGATATGATATCCGTCTGCGACTATGTCACGGTCCACGTTCCCTCCAATCCCGGCACCGACAGGCAGATCAACCGGGCCTTCCTCGATTCCATGAAGGAAGGTGCTGCCCTGATCAACAATTCCTCCGCGGATATCGCGGTGGCTTCGGATGTAAAGGAGGCTCTGCTCTCCGGCAGGCTGAGCTGCTACGTGACGGATTTCCCCGTGGCACAGCTCTGCGGAGTGAAGGGGGCCATAGTGCTGCCCCATATCGGCAGCGAGACGCTGGAAACGGAGGAGAAAAGCTCCGCCATGGCGGCCAAGGCCCTCGCGGACTACCTGCTTTACGGAAACATACGCAATTCACTGAACTTCCCCAACTGCGTTATGCCCTGGAGGAAGAGGACCAGGATATCCATAGTGAACTTCAACGTGCCCAGCATGATCAGCATGATGACCACCATCGTGGCGAAGGAGGGCATCAACATCGAGAACATGCTCAACAGCAGCCGCGGCAACATAGCGTACACCCTTATCGACGTGGACGCTCCCGCTTCAAAGTGCCGCAGGCTCGTGGATGAGCTGAGGCAGGTCGGAGGCATCGTAAGGGTGAGACTTATCCAGGGAGGAGAACAGTAAGTGGCCCGCATAAGAGAATTCAAAGCTACAAGACCTGCGCCGGACTGCGCCTCCCGGGTCGCTGCGCTGCCCTATGATGTCATGGACGAAAAGGAAGCGAGAGCCATGGCGCAGGCGGAGCCTCTCAGCTTCATAACGGTGGACCGCGCCGAGACCGCCTTTCCCCCGGGAAGCGTCTCCTTCAATGACCCCGCCGTATACGAAAAGGCCGCGGAGATCCTTAAGGGCATGAAGGATAAGGGCGTACTCATAAGGGATGAGGAGGCCTGTTTCTACATATACCGCGAGGATGACGGCGACCACGTCCAGAACGGGGTGGTGGCCACCCTCAGCATAGACGATTACATCGGCGGCAGGATAAAGAAGCACGAACTGACCCGTCCCGACAAGGAGGACGACAGGGTCAGGCACATCGAGGCCTGCCGCGCCCATACCGGGCCCATCTTCGTCGTCTACCGAAGAGACGGGAGCGTAAGGGAAATCATTTCCCGTATAACCTCCGGGGAGAGCCTGTACGATTTCACGGACAGCCGCGGTGTGAAAAACACCGTCTGGAAGGCCGGAAAAGAGGAGTCGGCTGCCCTCGGGAAAGCCTTCGCGGGCGTGGAGAGCCTCTACATCGCGGACGGGCATCACCGCAACGCCGCCGCGGTCAGGGTCGGCCTTGAGCGAAGATCCGCAGGGGAGGATCCCTCAGCGGAGAGCTCCTGGTACCTGGCGGTACTGGTGCCGGACGATGAAGTGAGGATACTGGATTACAACCGGGTCGTGTCGACCCTCAATTCCAGAAGCCCCGGGGAGATCGTGTCCCTTCTTGGAAAGGACTTCGAAGTGAAGCGCGTATCCGCTTCCGATGAAGCGAGACCGAAGGAAAAGCACTCCTTCGCCATGTACCTGGACGGCAAATGGTACTCCCTGAGGTATACCGGGGAAGAAAGGCCCGACCCCATAGCGGACCTGGACGTATCGATCCTTGAGGAAAAGATCCTTTCACCGGTACTGGGGATCAGCGACGAGCGCAGCGATCCCGCGATAGATTTCGTCGGGGGAGCCAGGGGATACGCCGAGCTGGAGAGAAGGGTGGACGACGGCAGGGCGAAGGCAGCCTTCGGGCTCTATCCCACTTCCATATCGGACATCATGGACGTGGCGGACGGGGGAGGCATCATGCCCCCGAAATCCACCTGGTTCGAGCCGAAGCTGCTCAGCGGACTGTTCATCCACGAATTCTGAGATCCGCTTGTCTTAATGAGACGAAAATGCCGTTTTGGATTTTTAAATTAGGCAAAACGGCATTTTATCCTGGTCCGTTATTGACAAACACAGGAAATGGGGCTATGATTACTTATAATAAAAAGCTGCCGTAAGACGGAAAGGAGAGGACATATGAAAACATACAGTGACCTTCGAAGACATCCTTTCTTTTCCGGATACATCATCCCCGCAGCCGAAGGATCCTTTGTCCTCGGCCTTATGGCGCTTGCATACGCAAGCATACCCGAAAGTTAATAGCATCGAGCTTTTTTACGGGACCATCGCGACTGACGATGGATGCACAGGATATTATAGCGGTCCCCGTAAGGGACCGTTTTATAATATATATTCTTTATAATTAAGAAGGAGAAAGAAATGAAGAAATTTATTGCAGTGCTCATGATCTGCCTGCTCTCGGTATCCGTTTTCGGATGCGGCGGCGGATCCTCCAAGGGCGGCGATGACGCGCCTGTCATCAAGATCGGCGGCATCGGACCCCTCACCGGAGACTATGCGACCTACGGAGTTTCCGTAAAGAACGGCGCTCAGATCGCTGTTGATGAGATCAACGAGGCCGGCGGAGTCAACGGATTCAAGCTCGAGCTCCTCTTCGAGGATGACCAGGCAGATCCCGAGAAGGCAGTCAACGCCTACGCTAAGCTCATGGATGACGGAATGAACGTATCCCTCGGATGCGTCACCTCCGGCGCCTGCGTCGCCGTTACGGAGGAAGTCAAGAAGGACGGTCTTCTGATGCTCACACCTTCGGGCTCCCAGCTCGAGTGCACCCAGTACGACAACTGCTTCAGAGTCTGCTTCCAGGATCCCGACCAGGGCAAGTACTCCGCAGATTTCATCAAGGAAAAGGCTATCGGCGCAAAGATCGCCATCCTCTATGACAAGTCCAACCCGTATTCCGTCGGTATCTATGACAGCTTTGTAGCCGAGGCGGCAGTTGTGGGACTTGAGATCGTCACCGCACAGGCATTCACGGATCAGTCCAACACAGACTTCTCCGTACAGCTCCAGGCAGTGAAGGGAAGCGGTGCTGACCTTCTGTTCCTGCCCATCTACGCTCAGGAAGCAGCTTACATCCTCACCCAGGCGGCAGCCATCGATCTGGATGTGATCTTCTTCGGAGTCGACGGAATGGACGGGATCCTCGAGAAGATCGGTGAAGACAATATCGCTCTTACCGAGGGCGTTATGCTTCTGACCCCCTTCGCGGCAGATTCCCAGGACGAGAAAGTCGTCAACTTCGTCACCAAGTACAAGGCAGCCTACAACATGACCCCCGACCAGTTCGCGGCCGACGGATATGACGCCATCTACATCATCAAGGCAGCCATCGAGCAGGCCGGCATCACCGAAATCGGAGACGGCTTCAATGAGGCCCTTGTCGCAGCGATGACTCAGATCACCGTTGAAGGCGTTACCGGAAGCATGCAGTGGACCGCTGACGGCGAGCCCGCAAAGAACGCCACCGCAGTCGTCATCAAGGACGGAGTCTACGTAGCATTCGAGTAAACAAATGTTAAAGCCCCCTGCGGGGCACATGATTTAGTTTTTCAGACACCGGGCGGAAGTATCCTTCTGCCCGTGTTTGGCTGAAAAAGGGAAGAGGACAACAATGGATTTTCTGTCTACTCTCATAAGCGGGCTGAGCCTCGGAAGCATCTACGCGCTGATAGCCCTGGGCTATACCATGGTCTACGGCATAGCCAAGATGCTCAACTTCGCCCACGGCGACATCATCATGGTGGCAGCCTTCACGGTCTATGTTTTCGCCACGATCCTCAAGCTGCCCGTCGCCGCGACGATACCCCTTTCGGTGCTCGTCTGCATGACGCTGGGCGTCACAATAGAACGCATAGCATACAAACCCCTCAGAAAGGCTCCCCCCCTGTCCGTTCTTATCACGGCCATCGGAGTGAGCTATTTTCTGCAGAACCTGGCTCTTCTGATCTTCGGTTCCAATCAGAAAAGCTTCCCCAAGATCATCAACATACCCGCCCTTAAGCTGGGAGAACTCACCATCAAGGGAGAATCCATAGCGACTCTATCGGTCTCCATAATCATCATGCTGGCGCTCACCATGTTCATCAGCCGTTCCAAGATGGGAAAGGCCATGAGGGCCGTGAGCGAGGACAAGGAGGCCGCGGAGCTCATGGGCATAAATGTAAACCAGACCATCTCGGTGACCTTCGCCATAGGCAGCGCCCTGGCGGTGGCGGCGGGAGTGTTCTACGGAGCCACCTATAATTTTATCGGTCCTTATACCGGCTCCATGCCGGGCATCAAGGCATTTGTCGCGGCTGTATTCGGCGGGATCGGATCCATCCCCGGCGCCATGCTGGGGGGCATTCTCCTGGGAGTGATCGAAAATCTTTCGAAGGCTTATATCTCCACGGAGCTGTCGGACGCCATCGTCTTCGCCGTTCTCATAATCATACTCTACGTCAAGCCCACCGGCCTTCTGGGCAAGAAGACGAATGAAAAGGTGTGAGGTGGCGGTATGAAAAAAAGATTCGTATTCAGGGAAAAGTATATCAGCTACCTTATCATCATAGCGATGTTCGCGGCCTCGGTCATAATGATCCAGACCGGAGCGGCGTCGAGAAAGCTCCAGAGCTGGCTCGTGCCCATCTGCATAAACATCATCCTGGCGGTCTCGCTGAACCTCACCGTGGGCTTCCTCGGGGAACTGACCCTGGGCCACGCGGGATTCATGTCGGTGGGAGCCTACGCGGGATGCATCTTCTCCCAGGCGGTGCAGAACATCATGCCAGCGGCGGTGAGATTCCCCCTGGCGATCCTGGTGGGAGGCCTTTCCGCCGCGCTCTTCAGCGTCATCATCGGAGTGCCGGTCCTCAGGCTCAGAGGGGACTACCTAGCCATAGTGACCCTGGCATTCGGTGAGATCGTAAAGAGCATCATAATCAATCTGAACATCACCGGCGGCGCCGCCGGCCTCAGGGGGACACCTCAGGATTCCAACTACATCTGGGCCTTCGCGCTGACCCTCATCACCGTCGTGGTGATCTCCAATCTGACGGAGTCGGGGCAGGGCAGGGCCATCAAGGCCATCCGTGACAACAGGATAGCGGCGGAGGCGTCCGGCATAGACGTCACCTACTACCGCCTCATGGCCTTCGTCATCGCGGCCTTCTTCGCGGGAGTGGCGGGCGTCCTCTACGGGCACAACTACTCCATAACCAGCGCAGGTACCTTCGACTACAACAAATCCATCGAGATCCTGGTGCTGGTGGTCCTGGGAGGTCTCGGAAGCATCCGCGGCTCCATCATCGCGGCGACTCTATTGTACATCCTTCCCGAGGTCCTCAGGGGACTGCAGGACTACAGGATGATCATCTATTCGGTGGTATTGATACTCATCATGATCGTCAACTCCTCCGAACAGTTCAGGGGAGTCAAGGAGCTGCTGGACATAAGGAAGGCGGTAAGAAAACTCTTTTCCTCAAAGAAGAAAGGGGAGGCACTAAATGATCAGGAATAACGACGTCAAGATGGTCCCCCTTCCCAGCAACGCCATAGTCCCCGAAAGGGACGTGGACAAGCCGCCCGTACTGAGCGTGCACCAGCTGGGCATCGATTTCGGAGGACTGACAGCTGTTGATAATTTCAACTTCATCATCGGACGCACGGAGATAGGAGGGCTCATCGGGCCCAACGGCGCCGGCAAGACCACCGTCTTCAACCTTCTTACCAACGTGTACCAGCCCACCAGGGGAACGATCCTTCTGGACGGGGTCAACACCGCCGGCAAGAGCGTGTCCCAGGTCAGCAGGATGGGCATAGCCAGGACCTTCCAGAACATCCGCCTGTTCGACCGCATGAGCGTCATAGACAATGTCAAGATAGGTCTTCACAACCGTTACGATTCCAAGCTCCTGAGCTCGGTGCTCCATACGCCGGGATATTTCCGCCATGAGAAGCAGGCGGACGAAAAGGCCATGGAGCTGCTCTCCTTCTTCGACATGCAGGACTACGCTTCCCATGACGCGGGGAGCCTGCCCTACGGAGCCCAGAGGAGGATCGAGATCGTCAGGGCCCTGGCCACGGAGCCCAAGGTCCTTCTGCTGGACGAGCCCGCCGCGGGAATGAACCCCTCGGAGACGGAGGAGCTGGCGGAGAACATAAGGAGGATCAGGGATACCTTCGGCATCGCAATAGTCCTTATCGAGCACGATATGAACCTGGTGATGGGCGTATGCGAAGGCATCGCCGTCCTCAACTACGGACGGATCATAGCCAAGGGCACCCCGGATGAGATCAAGTCGAACCCGGACGTCATAGAGGCTTATCTCGGCAAACAGGGGGACAGGTAGCTTATGCTTAAAGTCGATAACATAGATGTCTATTACGGCGCGATACACGCCATAAGGAATGTGAGCTTCGAAGTCAGCGAAGGGGAGATAGTGACCCTTATCGGCGCCAACGGCGCCGGCAAGTCCACGATCTTAAAGACCGTTTCCGGCATCCTCACACCGAAGACCGGGACCGTCACCTTCATGGATAAAAAGCTCAACGGCACTCCCTCCTACATGGTCACGAGGATGGGTCTTTCCCACGTGCCCGAGGGAAGGCGCATCTTCCAGCAGCTGAGCGTGGAGGAGAACCTGGAGATGGGTGGTTTCACCCGCAACAAGGATGAGATACCCGCTCTTATAGAGCATGTTTACGATAAGTTCCCGAGGCTGAGGGAAAGACATACCCAGATCGCCGGGACCCTTTCCGGAGGCGAGCAGCAGATGCTGGCCATAGGAAGGGCACTGATGAGCAAGCCCCATCTTATGATGCTGGACGAGCCCTCCATGGGCCTCGCCCCCATCCTGGTGGAGCAGATCTTCGAGATCATCAAGGAGCTCAATGAGTCCGGCGTCACGATCCTGCTGGTGGAGCAGAACGCCAACATGGCTCTGAAGATAGCCGACAGGGGATACGTGCTGGAATCCGGAAAGATCGTTCTTTCCGGCACCGGGGAGGAGCTCATGGCCAGCGACGCGGTCAAGAAGGCTTACCTCGGAGGCTGATACGGACTTTACAGGGATCGTTTTCACGGTCCCTTTAAAATTGCAAAAGGAGACGATAAAATGAGATACATCGACATGCACTGCGATACACTGATGCCCTATGCCATGAAGAAGGATTACGATATCTTCGAGTCCGACAGGATGGTGGACTTAAAGAAGCTCAAGGCCGGGGAATGCTCCGCACAGTTCTTCGCTATGTTCCTTCCGGACCAAAAGATGTACGAGAAGAGCGAACTTCAGATCCGGGATGACGAGGATTACATCCGGGCCCTTTCCGAAGGCCTTTTCCGCACCATCGAAGAGCACAGCGACATGATCGCCTTCGCGGGAAACCTGGAGGACTATAAAAAGAA
>CADBPP010000148.1 GCA_902796565.1 uncultured Eubacteriales bacterium
ATGATATTGTAGGATACTCCCAGAATGTTAACAGTGACTCTTCTCTTTTCTTCCATGTCGTATCTCCTAAAGTTTCCTATTGTAATTATATGTTAACTTGCCGGTTCAATCAATACAAAAATCATACCACCAGCCGTACATTTTCACTTCCGGCCAGTTCCTCGATCTTTCTGAGCACCCCGGGCTCGCGGCTTATCCACATGCTCCTGGGGGCCTGGTACTTCTTTGAGGCCTCCTTGTCGTAGAGGATGACCCTGACGTCCCCGGAATTGGATGTGAGAACTTCCTTGATCTCCTCCAGCACCGCCAGCACGTAGCGGTCCATGGAGATGACCACCGTGGCGTTCTCGGGGATGGGGCCCTCCTTGTCCTCCACCACCTTGAGGACCTCCTTCGGCTTCGCCTTGGCCTGCTGCTCCTTATCGTATGCCTTTCTGTCCTTGCCGTCGTAATTCTTGAGCCTCGCTATCGCGTAGGCGTCCTCATCCAGGGAGAGCATGTCCAGAAGCCTTATGGAGGGCTGGTCGTTGCGCATGGTGATGGTGCCCTTTATAAGGACGGCCTTATCCTTCTTGACGATGGTGCTCTTCTGCTCGTAGAGCTTGTTGAACACCGCCACCTCGTAGGTGCCGTAGAGGTCCTCCAGGCTCACGAAGGCCATAAGGCCGGGGTTCGCCCCCTTGGTCATCATGGTCTTCACGGCGGTGATCAGCCCGATCATGTAGATCTTCTTTCCTTCCTCCACCTGCATCTCGCCGTCCTCGCCCACCTGCAGCATCGAGGCGTCGCAGTTCACCAGGTGCTTGACGCTGTCCTCGTACTTTATGAGGGGATGGCCGGAGAGGTAGAGCCCCAGGGCCTCCTTCTCGTAGCGGAGCAGCTCCTCCAGGGGCAGCTCCTCCCTGATGTAGCGGGTCCCCTGGGCCCTGGGCATGGCGGAACTCATGCCGCCCAGAAGATCGAAGAGGTTCATCTGGCCCTCCACCAGCTGTTTGCGTTCCCGCTGCACCGCCTCCATCTTCTCGGAGAACACCGCCAGCAGTTCCCTTCTGGTGTGGCCCAGGCTGTCGAAGCAGCCCGCCTTGATGATGTTCTCCACCGCCTTCTTGTTGACGGCGGTGTATTCCAGCTTGTCCAGGAAATCGTCGAAGTCCGTGAAGGCTCCCTTTCTTTCCCTGACGTCCGTTATCTCCGCGATGGCCCCTTCGCCGAGGCCCTTGATGGCTAAAAAGCCGAAACGGATCTTCCCGTCGCTGACCGTGAAGGTGTCATAGGAGGAATTGATGTCCGGGGGCAGAAGGTCTATGCCCTTGTCCTTTAAAAGCTTGACGTAGCCGATGAGCTTGTCGTCGCTGCCGATGACGCTGGTCATCAGAGCCGCCAGGAACTCAGCGGGATAGTATGTCTTCAGATAGGCCGTCTGGTATGTGACCACGGCGTAGGCCGCCGCGTGGGACTTGTTGAAGGCGTAGGAAGCGAAGGCCTCCATCTGGTCGTAGAGCTTGTTGGCCACGTCCTCGGAGATGCCGTTCCTGACACAGCCCGGGATGTTCTTCTCGGGGCTGCCGTGGACGAAGTCCTCCCTGTAGGCCTTGATGACCTTGGCCTTCTTCTTGCTCATGGCCCTTCTCACGTTGTCGGATTCAGCCATGGAGAAGCCCGCCAGGTCCCTTACTATCTGCATGACCTGCTCCTGGTAGACCATGCAGCCGTAGGTGACGTCGAGGATGCTCTCCAGCTGCGGGCAGAGATACTTTATCCCCAGGGGATTGCGTTTGTTCTCCACATATTCGCCGATGTACTGCATTGGTCCCGGACGGTACAGGGAGATGCCTGCGATGAGGTCCTCTATGCAGTCCGGCTGCAGGTTCATCATGAACCCGGTGATGCCGGCGGATTCCAGCTGGAACACTCCCTTGGTGTCCCCCTTTGAGATGGTGGCGTATACCGCGGGATCGTCCAGGGCTATGTGATCGATGTCCACGTCCTTTCCCTGGCTGCGCTTGATGCTCCTGATAGTATCCTTGATGACCGTGAGGTTGCGAAGGCCCAGAAAGTCCATCTTCAGAAGGCCCAGCTCCTCCACGGTGACCATGGAATACTGGGTGACGGGCACGCCCTCCACCACGTACAGGGGCACGTAATCCATGACGGGCCGGTCGGCTATGACCACCCCGGCGGCGTGCTTGGAACAGTGCCTGGGGGCGCCCTCCAGGTGCCTGGCCGTATCGATGATCTTCGCTATGGCGGGATCCTCCTCGATCATCTTTCTGAGCTCGGGAGCCTCCTCTATGGCGGAATCGATGGTGGTGCCGGGATGGGCCGGGATCTCCTTGGCTATGCGGTCCACCTCCGAGGTGGACATGCCCATGGCCTTTCCTATGTCCCTGACCGCCTGCTTGGCTCCCAGGGTACCGAAGGTTATGATCTGGGAGACGTTGGGCTCCCCGTACTTTTCCTTGACGTATTCGATGACCTTGTAGCGGTTGTCGATGCAGAAGTCCACGTCGATATCCGGCATGGAGACCCTGGATTCGTTGAGGAACCTCTCGAAGATCAGCGCGTACTTCAATGGATCCACCTCGGTGATGCCGGTGCAGTAGGCGACGAGGCTCCCCGCGCCGCTGCCGCGGCCGGGGCCCACCGGGATATCGTGATCCTTCGCGTATTTTATGTAGTCCCAGACGATGAGGAAGTATTCGTTGAAGCCCATCTTGTCGATGACTCCCAGCTCGTAGTCGAGCCTCTGCCTCATCTCGTCGGTGATGACGTCGTACTTCTTCTCCAGGCCATCCTCCGAGATCTTTCTCAGATAGCTTGCGGAGGTATAGCCCTCCGGCAGGGCGTAGGCCGGGATGTGGTAATGGTTGAACTCGAACTCCACGTTGCAGCGGTTCGCCACTTCCTTCGTGTTCTCGATGGCCTCCGGCACGTATGAGAAGAGCGAGCTCATCTCCTCCTCGCTCTTGACGTAGAACTCCTCTCCGGTAAAGCGCATGCGGTCCGGATCGTCGTAGAGGGAGCCGGTCTGGATGCACAGAAGAACGTCGTGGTAGTAGCTGTCGTCCTTGTTCACGTAGTGGGCGTCGTTGGTGGCCACGGGCTTGAGGGAATACTTCTCCGCGAGCTTCAGGAGCCCCTCGTTGGAGATCCTTTCCTCCATGATGCCGTGATCCTGGATCTCTATGTATACGTTTTCGGCACCGAAGCAGTCGATGAGCTTTCTGAGCTCCTCCTCCGCCTTTTCCATGCTGCCGCCGATGATGGCCTGGGGCACCTTTCCGGCGATGCAGCCGGTGAGGCATATGATGCCCTCATGGTACTTTTTAAGAAGCTCATAGTCCGCCCTGGGCTTGAAATAGAAGCCGTCGGTGTAGGAGATGGAGACGATCTTGGCCAGGTTATGGTAGCCCGTCATGTTCTCCGCGAGAAGGATAAGGTGGTAGTTCTTCCTGTCCAGTTTGGCGTCCTTGTCCTCCATCCTCCTCTCGGACATGTAGATCTCGCAGCCGATGATGGGCTTTATCCCCTGGGCGAGGCATTCCTTATAGAAGTCGATGCAGCCGAACATGACTCCGTGGTCTGTGATGGCCACGGCCTGCTGCCCCAGCTCCTTGACCTTTTTCACCAGCTCAGGGATGCGGCAGAAGCCGTCCAGCAGCGAATACTGGGTATGTATGTGAAGATGTGTGAAATTCTCTACTCTGATGCCTTCGTCAGCCATGTGTTTCTCCCCGGGGCATTGCCCCATGATGATTATAGCAGAGAAGGCGCCGCAAACGGCAGGGAAGAAGGAAGTTCCAGAAGGTTTTTTGATTTCGGCTCCCTCCCGGGGCATGAGCCCTCTTAAGCTTCTTTTTATTTGACCTTTCATCTTTTTTGTGGGATAATATAAGTATCTGAAACCGAGTTTCATTTAATTAATCCTGAAAAAGCATAAATCGTAAAGTAACAAGGAGAACAAGATGATACTGGAGAAAAGAAAACTTGAGACTCCCGACGGAAACCGCGAGATATGGGTCGCCTATCCGAAGGGAGAATACGATTATCACGTAAAGAGCGACTCCGTCACGGTCCTTCTGGACAGGGCCGACAGAGCCTCCGTCACGGAGTTCATCGAAAAGAGCGGCTTCGCTCCCCTGATCGATTCCGGGCATACCCTGATGGCTTTCCCCGTGCCGAGAAGAAACGGCTGGGTCAGCAAAGGGGCGAAAGAGCAGACCGCCGATGAGAAGCTCATAGCCGCGCTGCAGACCAGCATCTTTTCCGGCACCCATACCAACGGCTGGAAGGCCATCGCGGACCTGCACTTCATCATAGCCGAGGGAACGGGAGCCACCCTGGCCAATTCCCTGATCGCCACCGCTCCCTGCCAGGACCTGGCGGCGGCCACGCTGCTCTTCGGAGGAGAGATGAAGGACGCTGCGGCATCAAACGCCACAGGAGCCGCGGTGCCCGCCCTGATCGTCAACGGAAAGAGCTACAGGGACTACTACATAGCATCCAACAGGGCTTTGAAGACAGGAAAGAACACCTGGAAGTGCCCCTACAACGATTCCATGTTCGTAAAGAGCGCGAAGAGCGAGACCCTCACGGGGGAACTCATCCAAAGCTTTTACCGCGATTTCATGAAGAAGGTGAGGAGAGCGAACATCTCCCCGGCGGGCGAACCGGACTCCAGGATCGATCCGGAAAAGGAAGGCTTCAACTACGTCATAGACTGTGTCCTGCCGGACAACGGAGGTCTGGCCCATTCCTGGATCGAGTGCGTCCCCTCCTCTGTAAGGAAGCATCCCGATAGGAAGGTACCCCTGATCCTTCTCTCCCACGGAGCCGGCGACTCTCCCCTGAGGATGGCGGAGCAGTCCAAGTTCCACCGCCTCGGTGAGAAGGAGGGCTTCATAACGGTATACTGCTACTCCTCCAACCTGGTGAGCTGGAATCTGACCTTCAAGCCCGGCGCCTACAACGACGTGGACTACTATGTGGAGCTGATAAAGCTCCTGAAGGAAAAGTACCCCATCGACGAGGAGCGCATCTACACCAGCGGATTCTCCAACGGAGCAGGTTTTGCCATGCTCTTTGCCATGGAGCATCCCGAGCTCATCGCGGCTTCCTGCCCCATCGACTCCACCTTCCCCTACGCCAGCCTCGGAAAGTTCAAGCCGGTAAGGCCCAGCACCTACGCGGCTGTGGTGCCTAAGCCCGGCACGCCGAAGCCCCCCGCCTTCACGCCTTCCAGCGACCCGAAGGCAGGCCTCGCGCCTCTGAAGAGGGCCCTTAAGAAACAGAAGGAAAAGGCATACGAGATGCCCGTCATGTACTTCTACGGCACCAGGGAAAGCGAGTATCCCATCAGCAAGGAGACCAACCAGGAGCTGCAGTACCGCTTCTGGAAGGATTTCAACGGCATCAAGAATTCACCCACGAAGGACGAGCTGGAGCCCGCGGTGGGCGTCGCCGGCATGGATGTGAAGGTGTTCTATCCGGACAAGAGGTACCCTTCAAACGCCTATGTGGACAACATCTTCTACGCCGATCCCGAGACGAAGAAAAAGGACCTTTACCACTTCGTCCTCATGTGCGGAAAGGCCCATGAGGTCCATCCCATCGATCCCGTACTGGGCTGGAAGTACGTTTCCCGCTTCAGGAGACTTCCCGACGGAAGCCTTAAGGAAGATTAACAGAATAAAAAAATGACATTACCGGAGGTGCAGATATGCCTCCGGTCTTTTGGGAGGAATAATTGAAAAGATACATCACGACATTCATAGTCGCGGGGACTATGGGCCTCGCCGCCCAGTGCGTCGCCGCGGCATACACTGCCCTGGGGCTCACCATGCCCCTTCTGATGGTGGCTTCGATGTTCACCCTGGCCGCCATCGGTCTGATACTGTACGTCACGGGAGCCTTCGCGAAACTGAACGGACTCAGCTTCGTGGCCATGCTCTTCCCCTTCCCCGGCCTCGCCGCCACGGTGGCCGAGGGAGCCTCAAAGGGAAAGGCACAGGGGAAGACCCCGGCAAGCGCTTTCGGAGCGGCGGTGGGTGAGATCCTGGGGGTACTGGCCCCGGGCTTCGCCGCGGCCTGCGTCCTGGCTCTGCTGAGAGCCTTCGTGCTTTGATGGGAAGGGAGGTAAGGATATGGTATTCGTATACGCATTTTTATTCCCGGCTCTCTTCGCGGTGATCGCCCAGGCTGTTCTGGAAAAGACGAAGGTCCCCGTACCGGTGCTTTTAAAAGGAAGCGTCATACTGGGAGCGGTCCTGGCTTTCTTCGGAGTCATGGACAAGCTCAACGGCCTTGCCGGATTCGGCATGATCACCCACATCACGGCCCTGGGCGAAGCGGTCTATTCCGGAGTGCTGGCCGCCCTTAAGGGTGATCCCGCTGCCATCACGGTGCTTCTGGGGATCATCGTAACGGTCCTTGCAGCAAGCGGTCTCTTCGGTCTTATCGTAAAGCCGAAAAAGTGACCGGAATGAGCATTCCCGAATGTGCCCTCTCCCTGAATGGGGAGGGGGACTTTTTCCTGCGTTATGTATGAGCCGATCCTCAGGTCCCGATAACATTAACGGCTTCATTGCACAGCTTTGAATCCAGGCTCTGCGAAGCGGAGGACTGGGTTTCATCTATGGTACACTATTCATGAAAACAATTTTGTCAGTGCGCTGACATAATCTATCGATACAAAATAAGGAAATACACCAATGGAAAGCTACGCCATAATGCATCTGGACAGACATGTCGCGACGATCAGAAGCGACGGGTCCTGTACGATATACTATC
Organism: uncultured Eubacteriales bacterium; assembly: GCA_902796565.1. Taxonomy (GTDB): domain Bacteria; phylum Bacillota; class Clostridia; order Eubacteriales; family Anaerofustaceae; genus RUG14186. The sequence goes on from CADBPP010000148.1 coordinate 6,790, forward strand.
CGTCTTTCATGCCTTATAACCTGTGGCTCGAAAAAGCACGGGGAGAGGATCTGGATACAAGACTCAACAATCTCAATAACTTCTTCTGCTGGTGTTCTTCCCGTTTGGTCAGCACCGAGCGAAAAAACTACACAGAGATGCTTGAGTGTCTCGGCCATGGGTACACCGTTTCCGAAAGGGAGCGGGCGCAGATCGCACTTTCCTATCATGCCATGTGTCTCACGGATGTATTCTGGGTACGCAGAAAATGGGAAAATATCCGCTATGAGGATATCTGCCTGTATGGGCATTCCCTTTCCGATGCCTTCGTGGACGTTTCTCTCAGGGGAAAAGCGCTGAGTGCCGAAAACTCGGAACTGATAAAAAGCGAAGACTGGGGAAGTGATCTTTCAACATCCGGTGTCGCCGCCAAGGCATGGATAAGAAACAATGATGGATTCGTGCTTCTAAAGGGCGGAGATGAGTTTGAAGTGCAGGCGGAACTGCTGGCAAGCAGGATAGCAAGACACTTTAAAGTGGACCAGGTGATGTACGAGCCCTGCATCTATGACGGTATCCCGGTCTCCCAAAGCATGATCATGACTTCTGTCGAAAAGGGCATAGTGCCTGCGGAACATGTCTCGATCTACGCGGCAAACCATGACACGACCCTGAAAGACATCGTGGACAGGCACGACCGGTACGGATATCACATGATGAATATAATTGATTATCTTGTGGGAAATACGGACAGACACTGGGGAAACTGGGGATTCTGGGTCACAAGCCGTGACAACCGTCTCGGGAAACTGCATCCGCTGATGGATTTCAACCGCTCATTCCGTTCCTACGACACGATCGACGGTGCCGGGTGTCTTACCACAGAGGAAAGGATCTCACAGAAAGATGCCGCGATCATCGGAGTGAGAGCAGTGGGGCTGAATCAGATCCGCCCTCTGCCTGAAAACACGGAGGAAATGTTCCGTGAACTGAATCGCCTGTGCGGTTCAAGGCTGGATGAGATGTTTGATAACAGACTGGATATCCTGCGAAGGGAATCACCGAAACAATGATCATTCACAAGTATATCCTGCAGACGGCGGAATCCGGGTCTCCGCCGTCTGTTATTGTTTTACCGTTTACCGGTCACTTCATTTTTTCCTGCCCGTGAAAAGGAACTCATGGCATTTTAATCTCTCCCGGGTAGATAAGAAAGAGAGTGTGTGATAAAATTTACAAGTAAACATACTTTAGGAGAATCATCATGTGGGAAACCCTAAGGTCCGTCATATCCACAGGGATATCGGCCATGAACTTCATGGCAGTGATCGACATACTGATCACGGCCACAGTGATCTACCTCCTCCTGGAATGGCTCAAGGACTCCCAGGCCATACAGGTCCTCAAGGGCGTTCTGATCATAGTGGCCCTGACCCAGATCAGCGGATGGATAGGACTGGTCACGATAAACTACATACTCAGGAACCTCTTGACCGTGGGACTGATCGCCATCATAATCATGTTCCAGCCGGAACTGAGAAGGACTCTGGAAAAGATAGGTTCCACCCGTCTCAGGGATTTCATCTCATCCTTCTCCACGAAGGAAGAGAGCGAGAACATCACCAGGACCATAGAGCAGGTGGTATCCGCCGCCAGCGAGATGTCCAGGACCAAGACGGGAGCCCTCATCGTATTCGAGAGGGACACCAATCTCAAGGACATCATCGACACCGGTACCCTTCTGGATTCGGTGCCCACCAAGCAGCTGCTCATAAACATCTTCACGCCGAACACGCCGCTGCATGACGGCGCGGTCATCATAGGAAAGGAAGACCACCGCATCAAGGCCGCGGGATGTCTTCTGCCCCTTACCCAGAACCGCAACCTCTCCCAGGAGATAGGCACCCGCCACCGCTCCGCCATAGGCATGAGCGAGATCTCGGACGCCATAGTGGTGATCGTCAGCGAGGAGACCGGGGTCATAAGCTATGCCTTAAACGGAAAGCTCTCCCGTTTCCTGGACGCGAAGGCCCTCACCAGGGTCCTTACGGACGCTCTGGTGAACACCCCGGGCAATTCAGGTGAAAAGGAGGCGGAGTGATGAAGACCAAGATCGGCAGAGAACAGATCATGAGGGCCCTGCTTTCCCTCTTCCTGGCGTTCTTCCTGTGGGTGAGCGCCACCGCGAACACCAACCCGGTGAAAACCGTCAGGTTCACGAACCTTCCCGTGGAATACATAAACGTGGCGGAGGGTCTGGTGGTGGACAATCCCCTGGAGGGGATAAACGTCAGATTCTCAGGCACAGCCACCCAGATATCAAAGATAAACCGTACGGACATCAGGGCCGTGGTGGATCTGAGCTCCATCACCCGCGCCGGCGAGTATACCCTGGAGGTGGTGATAGAGGGCCTTCCCGAATATGTCAGCATCTCCGACATCAGCGACAAGTACGCCCTGGTCAGGGTTGGCAACGTGATAAACACCTCCTCCGGCTTCGTCCTGGAATCCTCCGGGAGCCTCGCTCCCGGCTGCATCCTTCTGGGAGCATATTATGACGACGTGCAGGTATCCGTTATCGGAAGCGACAACGTCACGGAAAACATTGCACAGATAAAGGGATACTACGACCTCTCCGGCAAGAACACCACCTTCAGCACCGAGGTCATCCTGGCTGCCTACGACGCTGCCGGCAATAAGATCGACAAGGTGACCATCTCCCCGGAAAGCGTGGAGGTCTACGTGCAGGTGGGACAGACCAGGATGGTGCCCATCAACGTTATCCTGGAGGGAGAGCCCGAGACGGGCTTCACCGTGGAGGGAATAACCCTCTCATCCCCGGACATCCTCCTGGCCGCCGAGAGCTATCTCCTGGATGAGATCTCCAAGGCCGACACCATACCCATCTCGGTCAGCGGAGCCTCCCAGTCCTTCGACGCGGTGCTGGGCTTCGATCTGCCTGAGGGCGTCAGCGTATACTCCGAGGGAGACATCGTGGCCCATGTGACCATAGACAAGGTCTCCACAAAGACCATCGTCTACAACAACATACAGCTCAGGAACGTCTCCGGCGGCACCACCGGCATCATCACGGATGAACTGGACGTGGCCATCACTGTCATGGCCAACGCGGACATCCTTGAGGGACTGGACGAGGAAAGCATCCCCGCGTTCATAGACCTGGCGGGCCTTGAGGCGGGCGAACATGAGCTCACCATCCAGTACGACATCCCGGACGGCGTCACGATAATCGACACCACCCAGAAAACAGTCAACGTAACGGTCAGAAATGAGTAAAAAATACTGCTATAGCGGCAGCGAGATAAGGCTCGATGCCCTGGAAGTGATAAAAAAAGGCGATGAGAAGGCTCTTCTGAGGGATAAGCTCCGTCTCGGAAAGGGCTCCGTCATCGAGATCACAAGAAGATCCCTGGACTCACGGTTTCATGAATCCAGGGGCATCTTTTATGTCTACAGTGTCCTGGTAAGCTCTTCCGAGCCCGTAAAAAGCAGGCTCCTGAAAGAGTGCGCTCCTCCGAAGACAATTTCCTCCGCCCCTCCCGTGGCAGCCTCCCCGAAAGTTATCATCGCAGGAAGCGGGCCCGCGGGGCTCTTCTGCGCCCTGAGCCTGTGCGAGGCGGGGATCCGCCCGGTGATCCTGGAAAGAGGCCGGGACATCCCCGAAAGACAGAGGGACGTGGAGGAGTTCAGAAAGACCGGGATCCTCTCGGAAGAGTCTAACATCCAGTTCGGCCTCGGCGGAGCGGGCACGTTCTCCGACGGGAAGCTGAACACCCGCATCAAGAGCCCCCATATCAGAAAGGTGCTGGATACCTTCGTACGCTTCGGCGCGGATGAGTCGATAAAGTATGACGCACGCCCCCACGTGGGCACAGACAGGCTCTGCGAGATCATCACAGGCATCAGGATGTATCTCGAAGCCCAGGGAGCGCTCTTCCGGTTCGGCACTGTTCTCACCGACTTCACGGCCAGCGGAGGAAAAGTCATCTCCGTTACCGTGAACGGCACTGAGGTGATCGAATGCGACGAGCTGGTGCTGGCGGTGGGAAACGCCGCCAGGGATACGTTCTCCATGCTGGAGGACAAGGCAGTGGCCATCGAACCGAAAGCCATCGCCGTCGGAGTCAGGATCGAGCATCCCCAGAGGGTCATGAACGATTACGTCTACGGAAGGTACGCCAATGAGGCCCTGCCCCCCGCGGAATTCTCAGTGACATACAAGGATCCTTCCGGCAGAGGTGTCTATACCTTCTGCAACTGCCCGGGAGGAGAAGTCATCAACGCCTCCAGCGAGAAAGGGCACCTGTGCATCAACGGCATGAGCATGTCGAAAAGAGACGGGGAGAATTCCAACTCCGCCCTGGTGGTGACGGTAAAGCCCGAAGATTATCCCTCTCCCTCCCCCCTTTCGGGGATCGACTATCAGAGAGCCATCGAGAAGAAGTGCTTTGAGGCAGCCGGAGGCACCTACGCCGTACCGGTGATGGAGATAGGTGAATTCACCGGGAGCGGCTCTGCCTGCTCAACGAAGACCACCGCCGCTCCTTCATGGGTCAGTTCGGACATGAACGAACTGCTCCCGAAGGAGATATCTTCCGCCCTGAAGAACGCTCTCACGGAGTATTCGGAAAGGATCCGGGGCTTTGACTCGGGCCTGATCCTGGCTCCGGAGACCCGCACGTCCTGCCCGGTCAGGATCCTCAGGGGAAAGGACATGCACAGCGTGACGCTTACGAACCTTTATCCCGCGGGAGA
>CADBPP010000149.1 GCA_902796565.1 uncultured Eubacteriales bacterium
AGTTCTCCCGCCGTGGCGTAGGTGACGTTTCCGCAGCGGGGAAGAAGCGTCCCCATGTAGGTGCGGATAATCCTCTCGGAAGTATTGGAGCTGGCGGAATAGTTCTGGTAGGCGTTTCTGGGATTGAACATTATGCACTGGTTCATGTCTTCCAGGCACACATCGGTCTCTATCTCCAGCCGTGGATAGCAGTCCGTGCCGTAGCTGCGGGCCTTTAAGTGCACTTTGTGGCCGGCAATGAGCTCCTCTATGACATTGGCTCCGCCGTATTCCATCCCCTTCGTGGCGGAAAGCTCCGTCGCCCCCAGGTAGCAGTCCACCGCGGCGAGACCGGCGTAGCAAGTGACGTCGTTCAGGCTCACGGAACTCATCCTGATAAGGGGCTCAGCGTGGCCGAAGTTCAGAAAGGCCCCGCTGGAGCACATGGGGGAGAAGGTGCCGGTGGTGACGACGTCGACCTTCCTGGCCGCCTCGTTCACGCCCTGCTCCTTTACAAGAGCTATGACTTCCTCGGCGGTCATCACCACCGCGGTGCCTTTTTTGATCTTTTCATTGATTTCCTGTACTGTTTTCATGTTTCACCGAAAAAAGTTTTTTCTGATATTGTAAGTTGACGCATGGTCTTTGTCAAGACAATATTTCCGTGATGGCGTCCTTTACCGCCCATGCGGTGTCCGAGGCGCTCATGCTCACGGCGTTCGAACGGCTCTGGGCGATCATCCCTGCCCTGCCGTTGATGTAGGCCGCAGCGGCCGCGGCTTCAGCGGTCCGCTCCCCCAGGTAGCCGAGAAGGGCGGTGAGAATGCCGGAGAGCACGTCGCCGCTCCCGGCGGTGGCCATACCGGGACAGCCGGAATCGCTTATGAAATCTATCTTCCCGTCGGTGATGACCGTCTCGGTCCCCTTGAGAAGCACCGTGATGCCATGCTCTTTAGCAAAGGTGTGTGCGTGTTCAAGAGGGGATGCGAGGATGTCATTCATGGAGAGGCCGCTTAAGCGGGAGAACTCCCTGACATGGGGAGTTATCACAACACGGCAGGAGGCGTCATCCAGTATGCCGGACCCGATGAGGGCGAGCTGGTTCAGCCCGTCGGCGTCTATGAGCAGGGAGCCCTTATAGCTTTTCAGAAGATGCTTTATTATCTCTCCCGCTTCGCTGTCGGCTCCGATACCCATGCCTATCCCCGCGGCGCGGGTATTCGATACCAGCTCGTCGATCTCGTCCCTGACGAAAAGGATGTTTCCGTCACGGTCGCTGAGGGGAAAAAGCGTGCTTTCCAGAAGGTAAGGGATCACGGCATGGGCAATGGATGCCGCCGTGGCGAGCTTCACCACCCCTGCGCCGCTCCGCACGGCGCAGGCGGCTATGTTCGCCAGCTTTTCCGCGCCTGAGTAGCGCAGGCTCCCCCCGATAAGGGCGACATATCCCCAGGTCCCCTTGTGGGAAAGGGGGTCGCGGTATCCTATGAGGTCCTTTATCATCCGTTCATCCACTCTGACGGGTCCTTCCATGAGCATCCTCCCTGAAATGATAAAAAAGAAAAGATGCGACGTCATTGACGTCGCATCGTGCCGGTCTGACAGATTACTTGTCGCCCTTGATCTTGTCAGCGATCTTTTCGAAGATGCTCTTCTTTGCTTCTTCTTCGACCTTCTTTGCCTCTGCTGCTGCCTTTGCCTCAGCTGCTTCCTTTGCGGCCTTGAGCTTTGCTACTGCTTCAGCGGTCTTCTTTGCCTCTTCCTCTTCCTTTGCCTTCTCCTCTTCGGTCTGGGCTACGGGGATCTTGAGGGTAGCGCCTGCATAGATCAGGTTGGGGTTCTCGATGTTGTTGAGCTTTGCGAGCTCATCAACTGTGGTGTCATACTTCTGAGAGAGATCCCAGAGGGTATCTCCGGACTGGATTGTGTACTCGATATATTTCTCTGCCATGTTTTCCGTCTCCTTTAAAACGTTATTTTATACTTAAAATATAGCATCATTCAAAAATATAGTCAATAAGAAGGTGATTAAAAAAACTAATCGGCGTTTAATAAAACGTGCCTATACGGTCATTATCTCCTCTTCCTTTTTCTTGATGATCTCATCGGTTTTCTTGATGAAATCATCCAGGACTTTCTGGATCTCCTTTTCGCCGTCCTTCACGTCGTCCTCGGTGATCTCCTTGGCCTTTTCCTGCTTCTTGAGGTCCTCGATAAGGTTGCGTCTGATATTTCTGAGAGCGACTCTGCATTCCTCTCCGTTCTTGTTCACCAGTTTGAGCAGGTCCTTTCTTCTTTCCTCGGTGAGGGTGGGGATGATCAGTCTTATCATCTTTCCGTCATTGGATGGATTGAGTCCCAGGTCGGATGCCAGGATGGCCTTTTCGATGGATTTGAGGGCGGAAGCGTCCCAGGGGGAGACGGTGAGCACTCTGGGCTCCGGAGACGCGATGCCCGCTATCTGGGCGATGGGGGTGGGTGAGCCGTAATAGTCCACCATGATCTTGTCCAGCATGTGGGGGTTGGCCCTGCCTGCCTTCAGCGTCTCGAGATCGCTGCGGAAAGATTCGATGGTCTTTTCCATTTTTTCCTTTGCAATGCCTGCAAGTTCGGTTGCCATATATTTCCTCCTACTTGATAATAGTTCCTATTTTTTCTCCGCATACCGCCCTGATGATGTTCTCGGGCGGCATAAGAGCGAATACCAGGATGGGAATGTTGTTGTCCATGCACATGGAAGCCGCTGTGACGTCCATGACCTTCAGGTCCTTGTCTATTATATCAATAAATGACAGCTCGTCAAACTTTTTCGCGTCCTTATTGATCTTCGGGTCGGAATCGTAAACTCCGTCTATGTTCTTCGCCGAAAGAATGATGTCCGCGTTTATCTCCGCCGCCCTCAGGGACGCCGCCGTGTCCGTGGAGAAGAACGGGCTTCCGGTACCGGCCGCGAAGATGACCACGTATCCCTTGTCGAGATGTGTGACCGCCTTCCTCCTGATGTAAGGCTCGCAGATCTCTCTCATCTCTATGGGCGACTGGACCCTTACGGAGAGCCCCCTCTGTTCGATGCTGTCCTGCAGCGCCAGAGCGTTGATGGTGGTGGCCAGCATGCCCATGTAGTCCGCAGTGGCCCTGTCCATGCCGTATCCGGTACGGCCTCTCCAGAAGTTTCCTCCTCCCACGACTATGGCTACCCTGACTCCCAGGTCATGGAGCTGTTTGATCTCGTCAGCAACCATCCCGAGTTTTTCGTTGTCTATGCCGAATCCGTTCTCGCCGCTCAGGGCCTCGCCGCTCATTTTGAGGAGCACTGTCTTATAGATCGCTTTCACATTGAACCTCCCTTAGTGTCTCTTTATCTAGTATATCAAAAAAAGGCACGGAAAGTGCCTTTTTAAAAACAATATTAACCGTTGATCTGCTTGGCGATCTCTTCAGCGAAGTTCTCGCTTCTCTTCTCAAGGCCTTCGCCCATCTGGTAACGGGTGAATCTCACCAGCTCGATGTTTCCGCCGAGCTCCTTGGCCGTGTTCTTGGTGAACTGGGCGATGGAGATCTTGTCGTCCTTTACGAAGGGCTGATCCACGAGACATACTTCCTTGAACATCTTCTGGATCCTTCCGGCGACCATCTTCTCAGCGATCTCCTTGGACTTGCCTTCGTTCTCGGCCTGATGGATCAGGATATCCCTTTCCTTGTCGATGACTTCCTGGGGGACCTGGGTCTGATCGAGATAGGTGGGGTTGGCTGCAGCGATCTGCATGGCAACGTCCTTGAGGTACTCGTGCATCTTCTCGGTGCCTACGAGGGCAGCGTCGCACTTTGCCTGAAGGAGGACGCCGATTTTTCCGCCCATGTGGATGTACTCGCCGAACATTCCGTCGGTGTCGAGAACGTACTTCTCGCTTCTTCTGATGACGATGTTCTCACCGATGTTCGCGATGACTTCCTTGGCCTTCTTTGCCAGGACTTCCTCGCTCACTCCGTCGGCGATGTCCTTTGCGGTCTGCTTGACGAAGGCTACGAAGTTCTCGTTCTTTCCGACGAAGTCGGTCTCGCAGTTGACTTCGACGATAACTGCGGTCCTGCCGTCCTCGGATACGTATGTTCCGACGCTGCCTTCAGCCGCAACTCTGCTGCTCTTCTTTGCCGCGCTGGCGATGCCCTTCTCACGAAGGAAGGTGACTGCCTTGTCCAGGTCTCCGTCGGTCTCCGTCAGAGCCTTTTTGCAGTCCATCATTCCTGCGCCGGTCATTTCTCTTAACTGCTTGACTAATTCAGCTGTGATCATTGGTATTACTCCTCTTCTCCGTCAAATGTCGCGACGGGTGTTTCCCTTGCGGGTGCTTCCTCTGCGATGGGCTCCTCTTCCGCTGCGGGACGCTCTTCCTCAGCGTAGAAGCTCTCTCCCTGCCTGCCTTCGAGGATGGCGTTTGAAGCCGCGGATGTGAGCAGTGCCACAGCACGGATAGCGTCATCGTTTCCGGGGATGGGGTAGTCCGCGTCATCGGGATCGCAGTTGGTATCAACGACAGCAACTACGGGGATGCCCAGCTTCTTTGCCTCGAGGATGGCGATCTTTTCCTTCTTGGGATCGATGACGAACATTGCCCTGGGCAGTTCCTTCATGTTCTTGATGCCGCCGAGGAATCTCTCCAGCTTCTCCCTCTCGTTCTTGAGATTGACGACTTCCTTCTTGGGCAGTACGTCGAAGGTACCGTCCTCTTCCATGTCATACAGTTTCTGGAGCCTGTCGATCCTCTTCTGGATGGTCTTGAAGTTGGTCAGCGTTCCGCCGAGCCATCTCTGGTTCACGTAGAATGCTCCGCACTTCTTTGCTTCGTTCTCGATGGCGTCCTGGGCCTGCTTCTTGGTGCCCACGAACAGGACTCCGCCGTCTTCCATGGCGACTTCCCTCAGGAACTCACATGCGTTGTCGATCAGTCCGACTGTCTGCTGAAGGTCGATGATGTAGATGCCGTTTCTCTCGGTGTAGATGTACCTCTTCATCTTGGGGTTCCATCTTCTTGTCTGGTGGCCGAACTGAACGCCGGCTTCCAGAAGCTGCTTCATTGTTACATAGCTCATTAAATGTTTCCTCCTGGTTTTTACCTCCGTGCTCCCAAGGATCCGTCAACACAGAATGTGCAACCCTGCGGCCCCGGTGGAACACGTGCGTAATAATGAATCGTTCGCGCACAAAAACAAGGGTGTCTGCGCACGCCATGATAGTGTATCATACAAAGGAGAAAAATCAAACCTAAAAATAATGTTTTTTGCGATTTTATAAGGGAAAACCCCGGGGCCGCGGGGCCCCGGGGGGAAATGCGTCAGAGTATGAAGCGGCTGGTGTCCTTTTTGAGGTCCTCCTCCTCGCTTCTGAAAACGTTCTTAACGTAGTCGCGGGTCACGGTGAACTCCTTCTGCTCGTACTCGGGAGCGTAGAAGGATATCTCCGAAAGGACCTTCTCCAGCACGGTGTAGAGCCTTCTGGCCCCGATGTTCTCGCTGGTCTCGTTCTCCATGAAGGCCATCTTCGCCAGGTATTCCAGCGCGTCCGGCTCGAACTTCAGCTTCAGGTCCTCCGTCGCCAGAAGCTCCGTGTACTGCTTTATCAGAGCGTTCTGGGGCTGGGTGAGGATCTTCAGGAAGTCCTCCTCGGTTAGGGAATCCAGCTTGACCTTGATGGGGAAGCGGCCCTGCAGCTCCGGGATCAGGTCGCTGACCTTGCTCATGTGGAATGCCCCCGCTCCGATGAACAGCATGTAATCTGTCTTTACCGGCCCGTACTTGGTGGTGACGGTGCAGCCTTCCACTATCGGGAGGATATCCCTCTGGACGCCTTCCCTTGAGACGTCCGGGCCGTTGCCCTTGTATCCGCCCGCGATCTTGTCGATCTCGTCCAGGAAGATGATGCCGTCCTGCTCTGCGCTTCTGAGACCCTCCTCGTTGATGGCGTCCATGTCGATGAGCTTCTGGCTTTCCTCGGAAGTGAATATCTCCCTGGCCTGGGCCACTGTGGTCTTTCTCTTCTTTTTCTTTGAGGGGAAGATGCTCCCCAGCATCCCTCCCAGGTTCATGGACATCTCGCTGTTTCCGCCGTCGGAGCCGATGACACCGATGGGGACGCTCTGGCGGTCCTCCACCATTATCTCTATCTGCATGTCCTCCAGCTCGCCGGCTTCAAGGCGCCTTCTCATCTCGGCGCGGCTCATGATCCTTTCCTGTTCCGCTGCGGGATCTGCGGGGCTCTGGGGCTGGGCCGGCTGGGGCTGGCCCTGGGGCCTTCTGTTCCCGAAGAACATCTCATAGGCGTTTTGGGTATCCGCAGGTTTTGCGGATGAAGGAATTATCGCGTCCAGCAGGCGCTCGTTCACGATGTCCCCGGCCTTTTCCTTTACCTTGTCCAGCTCCCTCTGCTTGACCATGCGGATGGATGTGGCGACCAGGTCGCGGACCATGCTCTCCACGTCCCTTCCCACGTATCCGACCTCGGTGAACTTGGTGGCCTCCACCTTTATGAAGGGGGCGTCCACCAGCTTAGCGAGCCTGCGGGCTATCTCGGTCTTTCCCACGCCGGTGGGGCCCATCATTATGATGTTCTTCGGCGTGACCTCGTCCCGCATCTCGGGGGAGAGGAGCCTTCTGCGGTAGCGGTTCCTCAGGGCTATGGCCACGCTCTTTTTCGCTTCCTCCTGGCCGATGATGTATTTGTCCAGTTCCTTTACTATCTGGTTGGGGGTGAGTTCGTTCATGAAAGTTCCTCCAGATCTATGACCTTGATGTTGTCATTGGTGTATACGCAGATCTCCGACGCTATCTTAAGGCTCTCCCTGACTATGTCCTTCGCCTCCATGTCGGAGTGTCTCACGAGGGCCCTGGCGGCCGCCATGGCGTACATGCTGCCGCTGCCGATGGAGGCGACCCCGTCGTCCGGCTCGATCACTTCCCCGGTGCCGCTGACGATCAGAACGTTCTCCCTGTCGCAGGCGATAAGAAGGGCGTCGAGCTTTCTTAAGGCGGCGTCGGTGCGCCACTGCTTGGCCAGCTCTATGGCCGCTCTCTGTATGTTGCCGGAATACTGTTCAAGCTTGCCCTCGAACATGTCCGAAAGGGTGAAGGCGTCTGCCACGCTCCCCGCGAAGCCCACCGCCACCTTGCCGTTGTATACGGTGCGGACCTTTTCCGCGGTATGCTTCATGATGGTGGTCTCGCCGAGGGTGACCTGCCCGTCGCCTCCGATGGCTATGCGATTGTTCCTCTTGACCGCCAGTATGGTAGTTGCTCGAAACATATGTGATACCTCCCTGGTATTCGTCTCATTCATATGTCCATATTATATCAGCGGGGGAAAATATACAAATATATTAATGAGGGTTTAATGCTGGGCCGCTGCCGGATCCCGTTCCAAATATTTTTCGTTTGTTTGATATTCCACTTGACAAAGAAGCCTCTTTCATTTATACTAATTCATGCATTTGCGGGTGTAGCTCAGTGGTAGAGCCCCAGCCCTCCAAGCTGGTTGCGAGGGTTCGATCCCC
>CADBPP010000150.1 GCA_902796565.1 uncultured Eubacteriales bacterium
GGACGTGCCGCGGCAGTAGCGGGAGGCATGCATGAAGGGATAGTAGATGGTCTGGGCCCACGCTCCTCCGCCGTTGCGGGTCATGATGGGAGCGATGACGTTCACCAGCTGGGCGAGGCAGGCTATCTTTACCCTGTCAGCGTGCTTCAGCAGAGTTATCAGGATGCTTCCGGCCAGCAGCGCGTCTTCAAAGTTGTAGATGTCTTCCAATAGCGGCAGAGCTCTGCCCCAGCGATCTCTCCTGTGGATCTCGCGGTCCTGCTCGTTGGAATGGTACCACACGTTCCATTCGTCGAAGGAGAGATTGACGGTCTTTTTCGAGTGCTTCGTCCCCTTGACCGCGTCGCAGATGGAAACGACGGTGGAGATGAACTCGTCCATGTCCATGCTCCTGGCCAGAAATCCCGGAGTGTCCCCCGTGGGGTTGCCGTAGTAGCGGTGCAGCGACACGTAGTCCACGCTGTCATAGCACTCCTGGAGCATCTGGTATTCCCACTTGCCGAATGTGGGCATCTCGGAGCTGGAGGACCCGCAGGCCACCGTTTCGATGGAGGGATCCACCCATTTCATAATTTTGGAAGCCTCATTGGCCACATGGCCGTATTCCGAGGCGCTCTTCTGTCCCATCTGCCAGGGACCGTCCATCTCGTTGCCCAGGCACCACAGCTTGATCCCGAAGGGATCCCTGGCGCCGTTGGCGATCCTCATCTCCGAGAACTTGCTCCCGCCGGGATGGTTCGCGTATTCCACTATGTCCCGGGCGGCTTCCGGGCCCCTGGTCCCCAGGTTGACCGCGTACATTACCTGGCTGCCCGCCTTTTTCGCCCAGGTGACGAATTCGTGCAGCCCGACCTCATTGGTCTCGGTGGTGAACCACGCAAGATCCAGCCGTTTCGGGCGTTTCGACACGTCTCCGACGGAGTCCTCCCAGTTGAATCCGGATACGAAATTCCCTCCCGGATATCTGACCACCGGTACTCCCAGCTCCTTTACCAGTTTAAGCACATCCCTGCGGAATCCCAGCTCATCTGCCTCGGGATGGCCCGGTTCGTAGATCCCTCCGTAAACGGCCCTGCCAAGATGCTCGATGAAGGATCCGTAGATCCTGGGATCGATCTTTCCTGTAATATAGTCCCTGTCAATAACTATGCTCGCTTTTTTCACCTGTGCTCCTCCTTATGGTTTTATGCCGCCGGCAGTGTGATGGTTATGGTGGTCCCCCTTCCCTTGACGCTGTCCGCCGTTATGGTGCCCCCGTGGGCCTCCGTGATCTGCTTTGCTATGGCGAGCCCCAGACCGCTGCCGCCTTCCTTGCGGCTCCTTGCCTTGTCAGTCCTGTAAAAACGGTTGAAGATGTTTTCGAGCTCGCTTTTGTCTATTCCTATGCCGTGGTCCTCCACCGCTATCACGGCCTTCTGGCCGGCTCTCTTGAGGCTCATGCGTATATCCTGTCCCGGGGACGAATATTTGATGGCATTGTCCAGGACTATGGACAGAAGCTGCACCATCTTGTTGTAATCGGCAGTAAGGATCACAGAGTCCGCGGCCTTGTCGTCGAACCAGAGCCTGATGCCTTTCCTGTCTGCTATGGGGACGAATCGGTCCCTGACGTCACGGCACAGTCTGTAAGCGAAGAACTGCTGCATCGACAGGTCGTCGCTGCCGGCGTCGGACTTCGCGATCTGCAGGAGGTTATCCACCAGAAGCTGCATGTGTTCGGTCTCCCTGTAGGCGGAATCGATCCATTCCATCTGTTCCGACACCGGATCGTCCGGACAGGACCGGGCCACGTCCAGGTTCGTGCGCATGATGGTTATGGGGGTGCGCAGCTCATGGGACGCGTCTGCGATGAAGGATTTCTGCTGCTGCATGCTTACTTCAACGGGCTTCATGGAATTGCCCGCGATGAAGTATCCCGTGACGAGGGAGAGAAGGAAACCCAGCGCGATGGCCAGGAGCATCGTGCGGCGGAAGGTCTGGTTCATGTTCTCCTGGTAATGCATGTTCTGGATGGTCTGTATGATCCGCATCTGCCCGGAGTCCGTGACGGCGATGGTGGTGCAGACCCCTATGTTCACGTCCCCGTAGCGGTAAAGATGGAGATAGTAGGTGCCGTCGGATTCAGCGCTCTCCCTCACGGCACGGCTGTCCGCCGCGAAGATAAGGCTCCTGATGGCCGCCAGAGGATCCAGCGGAAGGGAATAGCTGCTGATATATACGTATGAATGCCCCGAGACGTCCCAGATGCCGTAGCTGATATTTGTGGAATTCAGCCTGGCCTTGAAATCGTTATACTCCTCGTAGAGCGCACCCTGGGAAGAGGACTGGTTTTCGAAAAGGGAAACGTAGCGCTTGAGCATGTAGGCGTCGTTCATGAGTTCGTTGTCGGTGCTTTCCGTGGCCTGGACCTGGAAGGATATGAAAACGAAGATCACTATGGATGTGAGTATCGCCAGAAACACCGCTGAATTCATCAGGGTGAGCCTCAGCTTCATCTTTTTAAGCATCGTCTTCCTCCAGGATATATCCGAGATTGCGCCTGGTGGATATCCTGACGCTCATGCTGCCGGAGATCTTTTTCCTGAGGTAATGCATGTATATCTCCACGGTGTTGTCCGTGGCCTCGCTGTCGAGGCCCCATACCTTGTCCAGCAGATAGTCCTTTGACACGATGGCTCCCTTGTTTTTGAGGAGGATTTCCAGCATGCGGGCCTCCTTGGAAGGAAGCACCTCGCTGTGTTCCCCCACGGTAAGCACGGCGTTGGAGGTGTCCAGCATGATATCGCCCGCTCCGATGGTGCGGGACGTGAAGACGGCGCTCTGGCGTCTTCCCAGGGCCTTTACCCTGGCGATGAACTCATCCATCGCAAAGGGTTTGGTCAGATAGTCGTCCGCTCCCAGTTCCAGTCCCCTGACCTTGTCCTCCGTGGAGTCCTTGGCCGTCAGGAGCAGTATGGGCGTGAAGACGCCTTCCTCCCGGAGCTTTTTCAGCACGGTGAGCCCGTCCATCTCCGGCAGCATTATATCCAGCACTATGACGTCATAGGTGCTACGCCTGCCCTGGAGGTAGCCCGAGAGCCCGTCCTGCACGCTCTCCGCGGTGATGTTGTTCTTTTCCAGCATCCTGCACAGGGGTTTCGCTATATTTATTTCATCCTCGATGACAAGTACGTTCATGTGTTTCCCTCAGGCATATTATATATCCCGAGGGTGTATCTGTCAAAGGGTGTTGTTTTGCACGGACGGGCTTTGTGGTATAATTGCCGCGAGGTGAATCGATATGAGACTGACTTTTATTGGAGCCGCCCATGAAGTTACGGGAAGCATGAGCCTCATCGAACTCGGCGGCAGATATATAATGGTGGACTGCGGGATGGAGCAGGGAAAGAACATATATCAGAATGCTCCCCTGGACGTGGATCCTTCGAAGATCGAGGCCATGGTTCTGACCCACGCCCACGTGGATCATTCAGGGAACATTCCTCTTCTGTACAGGAAAGGGTTCCGAGGAAACATCTATGCCACAGAGGATACCTGCAGGCTGTGCGGCATAATGCTGAGAGACTGCGCCCATATCAAGGAGACGGAAGCGGAGTACGCCAATAAGAAGGCCCAGAGGGCCGGAAGGAAAGAGGTGGAGCCCGAGTACGATATGCAGGACGCCGAAGGGGCCCTGGAGCTATTTGTCCCGGTGGGATATTCCGAAATGTGCGATATCTTCGAAGGGGCCCAGGTGCGCTTCACGGACGTGGGACACCTTCTTGGCAGCGCGGCGGCGGAGCTGTTTCTGACGGAAGGGGAAGAATCCAGGAAGATCGTCTTCAGCGGGGACGTGGGAAACATAGACCAGCCCATCATAAAGGATCCCCAGAACGTATACGGCGCCGACTACCTGGTCGTTGAATCCACCTACGGAGCAAGGATCCACCAGTATCCTTCCGAGTCGGACCCGGTGGGCACCCTGGCGGGGGTGATACAGCGCACCCTTGATCGGGGCGGGAACGTGATAATACCCTCCTTCGCCGTGGGCCGTACCCAGGATATCCTGTACTATATAAGGCAGATCAAAGCCGACGGCCTGGTGAAGGGACATGACGGCTTCGAGGTATACGTGGACAGCCCCCTTTCGGTACAGGCCACGGAGATCTTCATGGAATGCTCCCGCGGCTGCCTTGACGAAGAAGCCCTCGCCCTGGTGGACGCCGGGATCAACCCGATAATCTTCGACGGGCTGAGGACCACCCAGAGCGTGGATGAGTCAAAGGCGCTGAACACCGATCCCGTGCCCAAGGTGATAATCTCCTCAGCCGGAATGTGCGACGCCGGAAGGATCAGACACCATCTGAAGCATAATCTGTGGAACGCCGCTTCCACATTGCTTTTCGTGGGATACCAGTCCGTGGGCACCCTGGGCAGAAGGATCGAGGACGGCGCCGACAGCGTCAACCTTTTCGGTGAGAGCATAGCCGTCAACTGCGAGATAGCCCTGCTTCCCTCGGTGAGCGGACACGCTGACAGCGCCCATCTTGTGGAATGGGTGAAGGCGATCGGCGAGATACCGAAGAGGATCTTCATCAACCACGGTGATGACGAGAACAGCTCCGCCCTCCGAAAGAGGCTTTCCGAGGAAGGCTACAAGGCTTATGTCCCCTACAGCGGTACGGTCTACGACCTGGTGAAGGATTCCTTCGTCGCCGCTCCCGAGGGCATCGCCCTGGAGAAGGAGACCATAACGGTTCGTTCGGAGAAACCCACCATCGATCTTATCAGGCAGGCGCTGTCGAGGCTGTCCGGTCTGGTGAGCAGGATGTCGAACTTCAGGGACAGCACTCTCAGGGGATATCTGCAGAAGCTGACGGAGATCATAGAAGATGTGGAAAAGCGGTGAGCATCCACCCGCGGGCATGCCTGCGGGTGTTTTTTTTGTCTTTCGTTAAAACATCATGAAAATGTTTCAAATCTATTGATTTAATAACAAAGCGGATTATAATTATTATTAGCACTCAGAGTCATTGAGTGCTAAACATGTTATCAATGATCTGAAAAGAAAGGAAGAATAAAATGGCCAAGAAACAGTTTAAGGCAGAATCTAAAAAACTTCTGGACCTAATGATCAATTCGATCTATACCAACAGGGAGATCTTTCTGAGGGAACTGATCTCCAACGCCTCGGACGCCATAGACAAGCTGTATTTCAAGAGTCTTACGGAAGGGATCTCCGGCATGGACCGCAGCGACTTTGCCATCAGGGTGCTCTTCGATAAGGAGGACCGCACCATTACGGTGAGCGACAACGGCATAGGCATGGGGGAGAAGGAGCTGGAGGAGAACCTTGGCACCATAGCAAGGAGCGGCTCCCTTGATTTCAAGAAGGGAATGGACGAGAATCCCGACATAGACATCATCGGCCAGTTCGGCGTCGGTTTCTATTCCGCTTTCATGGTGGCAGACAATGTAAAGGTCATATCCCGCGCATACGGCTCCGATGAGGCCTTTGTCTGGGAATCCAACGGCGCCGACGGTTATACTGTGAAAAGCACAGAGAAGGACGGCTGGGGAACGGACGTCATCCTGACCCTCAAGGAGGATACCGAGGATGAGAAGTATTCCGATTATCTGAACGAATACCGTCTCAGGCAGCTGATAACCCACTATTCGGATTATGTGCGCTATCCCATAATCATGAAGGTGGAAAAGCACAGGGAGATCCCCGCCACCGATGAAGAGAAGGCAAAGGAGGACTATGCTCCGCAGTATGAACACTATTACGAGGACGAGACCGTCAACAGCATGGTGCCCATATGGAAGCGCCCGAAGGCCCAGGTGACGAAGGAGGAGTACGACCAGTTCTACAAGGATAAGTTCTATGACTGGAACGATCCTCTGAAGGTCATACACGCCAATATCGAGGGAGGGCTCAATTACAACGCCCTGATGTACATCCCTTCGAAGGCACCCTTCAATTATTATTCAAAGGCTTATGAGAAGGGCCTGGCCCTGTATTCCAGCGGCGTATTGATCATGGAGAAGTGCGCCGACCTTCTGCCGGACTACTTCAGCTTCGTCAGAGGTCTGGTGGACACTCCGGATCTGTCTCTGAATATTTCCAGGGAGATGCTGCAGCATGACCGCCAGCTCAAGGCCATCGCGCTCAGGATCGAGAAAAAGATCAAGAGTGAACTGGAGAGCATGCTGAACAGCGAAAGGGAAGAGTATAAAAAGTTCTACTCGGAGTTCGGACTGCAGCTCAAGTACGGCATCTACAGCGATTACGGCACCCACCGCGACGTGCTCGAGGATCTTCTGATGTTCTATTCATCCACAGAGAAGGAACCTGTGACATTCAAGGAATATATCGGAAGGATGAAGCCGGACCAGAAGAACATCTACTACGCCTGCGGCGAGAGCATCGAAAAGATCGATACCCTGCCCCAGACGGAGACGCTGAAGGAAAAGGGATATGAGATCCTCTACTGCACCGACGATATCGACGAATTCACATTCAAGACCCTTATCCAGGTGGGTGAGAAGAACCTCGTTTCCGTCAACGATACGGACCTGGGCCTCGAGGAGAGCGACGAGGAGAAGTCCGCCCTGGAAACGGAGCAGAAGGAAAGCAGGGATCTGCTGGACAAAATGAAGGAATACCTGGGAGACAAGGTGAAGGAAGTCAGGCTCTCCTCCAAGCTCAGGAGCCATGCCGTGTGCTTCTCCAGCGGGAGCGGCATCAGCATGGAGATGGAAAAGGTGCTCAACGCCATCCCCAACGGTGAAAAGATCCGCGCGGAGAGGATACTGGAGCTCAACCCGAACCACCGTGTCTTCACGACGCTGAAGGCGATATACTCAGCGGACAGTGAAGACGAAAGGATAAGAGAATACAGCGGCCTTCTTTACGACATGGCCTCCCTTATCGAGGGCATGGGGGTAGACGATCCCGTTGCCCTGGCGGACCGCATCTGCGAGCTTATGAAGTAACGTACATTAACGGGCCTGCTCTGAGGAGCGGGCCCTTATCCTTTCCGGCCGCATCAGCGGTCTTTTTTGTTTCAGTCCCAAGTTGGGAAGCATTTGTGCAAAGAAGCCGCGAGGGTATGATATAATCAATTTATGAAAGTACTTGTAGTGGGAAGCGGCAGCAGCGAGCATGCCCTGATCGAAGCATTCAGAAAAAGCGATCTCTGTGACGAGATCTACTGCGCCCCCGGAAACGCCGGGATCTCTTCCGTCGCGACCTGTGTGGATATCTCTCCGAAGGACACTCAGGCCCTGTGTGAGTTTGCCGTCAGGGAGGGCATAGGCTTCACATTTACCTGCTCCCACGTGCCCATACAGAACGATATCGCTGACAGGTTCGAATCCATGGGGCTGAAGGTCCTCGCTCCCAGCGCGGAAACGGTAAGGACCCTGCTGCATGCCGAAAAGACATCCGCCCTGTGTGAGGAGGCCGGCATTCCCTTCGATCTGTCCCAGGAAGGAGATATCCGCAGGATCCTGTGCCTGGCGGACGGCCGGGACATGCTCCTTCTTCCCCAGACCGTATCCTATGACACCCTTTTTGACAACAACGAGGGCCCGTCTTCCGGCAGCATGGGGGCAGTATGCGCTCCTTCGGTGAATACTTATCCGGAGAACAGGCTGAAAAGCCTTATCACCGATCCTCTTATGAAAACCCTTCGGAAAAACGGGATCCCCCTCAGCGGGATGATGGGCATCAAGATCTCGGGAAGTCCCTCCGAGCCGGTGTTCAGGGGATTCGACATGCACGTGTCCGGCGCGGTGCTGTCCGTGATCCTCAGAAGGCTGGAATCCGATCTTCTGAGCCTGATGCTCAGTGCATCGGACGGGCTTCTCTCATCAGCAAGAGTCCTGTTCAATTCCATGAGCGCCGTCAGTGTCATGATCATATGCTCCAGGCGCATCACCGAGCCCCAGAAGCTGGTGCTTCCCGCAGAGGGGGGAGTCAGCATCTATCACAGCCATACCGTAGAGACCGAAGATGGCCTGATGGCCAGCGGCCGCAAGGTGGTGGTGGTCTGCAGCGACGCCAGAAAGCTCGGTACCGCCCGCAGCAATGTTTACAACGCCATTTCCACCATGTCATTCCCCGGCATGTATTTCAGAAGCGATATAGCAAGAGGCATGGAAAACGCCTCAAAACGATAAACGGAGAACATATGTCTACAAAACACGAGTTGATCAGGAATTTCAGCATTATAGCCCACATAGACCACGGCAAGTCCACCCTGGCGGACCGTCTCATAGAGATGACCGGACTGGTATCGAAAAGGGACATAACTCCCCAGATGCTGGACAAGATGGACATTGAGCAGGAGAGGGGCATCACCATAAAGCTCCAGGCGGTAAGGCTGGTTTATGACGCGAAGGACGGTAAGGAGTACATCCTCAACCTCATCGATACCCCGGGACACGTGGACTTCACCTACGAGGTGTCCCGTTCCCTGGCCGCCTGCGAAGGCGCGGTGCTGATCGTGGACGCGACCCAGGGCATCCAGGCCCAGACCCTGGCGAACCTGTATCTCGCTCTGGACAATGACCTGGAGATAGTTCCCGTCATCAACAAGATAGACCTGCCCAGCGCGGATCCGGACATGGCTGTGAGGGAGATAGAGGACTTCATCGGACTGCCGGCGGAGGACGCTCCCCGCATCAGCGCGAAGGAGGGCATAAACATCGACCAGGTGCTGGAAGCCATCGTATCCGAGATCCCGGCTCCCGAAAACCGGGACAGCGAGCCCCTCAGGGCACTCATTTTCGATTCATACTATGACCCCTACCGGGGCGTCATCTGTTCAGTCAGGATAATGGACGGAAAGGTGCGCCGGGGAGATCAGATATTCTTCATGGCCACGAAGAAGACCTTCGAAGTGGATGAAGTGGGAGTGTTCACCGATGTCCTCAAACCCGTGGACGAGCTGTCCAGCGGCGAAGTGGGCTACATA
>CADBPP010000151.1 GCA_902796565.1 uncultured Eubacteriales bacterium
CTGTCCGGAAAATGACTTATTGTCCCGCTTTTTTCATTCCCGGGAGGGAAACAAAAGGGGCAGGCCCCGGGGCTCTGAGCCCAGGGTACCGCCCCCTGTAAAACATATCCTATCCGTTTATCTGACGGCGACCTTGTCGTTGAGCTTGATGGAATACTTCTTTTCCAGCATCTGCCATGCCAGCTCGTCCGGCATCAGATCGAAGCTGCCGTCGGTCACCTTGGCGGAGGATGTGATCTCCTCTGTCTTTTCGTAGACGTACTGTGACTTGTTGGCGGCGATGTACTTCGCCTTGACGGCTTCGTAATCATTCTCCAGCGTGAGAGGCTCGGTCCTGTCATAGACATAGACCAGGTGGTATCCGAACTGGGTGGGGATCATTCCCTTTACCTCGCCCACTTCCATCTCGAAGACGGGAGTAGAGAATTCGGGCACCATCTTCGCGAAGGTGAAGGCGCCGAGGTCCGCCGCTTCCAGGATGGTCTCATCGGTGTTGGTGGAAGCTGAGTACTTCGCGTACATCTTCATGAAGCCTTCGGCTGTGAGCTTGCTCTCCTTTTCGAGCTCCTTGGCCCTCGCTTCATCCTCGGTGAGGATGTGGTATGCGCTGACCGTTCCCTCAAAGGCTGCGGGATTGCTCTCGAAGTAGGTCCTGATCTCGTCATCGGTGGGTTCGAAGCTCTCCTCGATCTGAGCGCTGACCTTGTCATACATGGCCATGACCCTGCCCATCTGGGTGCGGGCCTCGGTCACGTCTTCATCGGAAAGGAAGAACTGACGGTAGTAGGAGTTCAGAAGATCCTCGCCCATGTAGTCCCTGATAAGATCGAAGGTGGATGCTCCCGCCTCGATCTCCTCGTCGGTGAGCTCTATCCCCTGGGAGAGCCCGTAGTTGTAGATGCTGTAGTAATAGCTGTAATAGGTATCCTTGAAGTTCTTGAAGGAGCTTTTCATCTCATCCACGCTCTGGGGGAAGCTGTAGGACTGCAGGTAGTTGTAGAACAGCATGTTCACGGCGTAGTAGTAGAATTCCTTCTGGCCTATCTTCGTGCCGTCGACGCTGAAGGCGTCCACTCCCTCAAAGAGGTCCGAATGATCGGTGGCATCCGAATAGTATGTCTCGGAGGCGATGGAAAGGCCCATGTAGTCGGTGAGGGCCGCTGTGAAGCTCTCCTCGTCAAAGCCGTAGCGGGCGATGAGTTCATCATAGGCTTCCTCCCCCATGTTCTTCTTCATGGAGGTGATATAGTCGTCCGCTTCCTCCTCGGCCGTATGCTCGTGCTCGGATACGATGCCGTTCTCTTCAATGTAGGCCGCCATGGCCTTGTAGGTGGCGAACTGCTTTAAGAGATCGCTCTTATATGTGGCGAGGGCCTCCGTATCGGTGGGCACGGACTGTCCACCCGCCTCGGAAACGGCGCAGACCACGTTGTAGAAAGTAAGGAAATCCTTCTTTGTATAGTTCACTCCTCCTATGCTGGCGACGGTGCTGGTAAGATCCTTCTCCTCATTGAGGGAAAGAAGGTCGCATCCGCAAAGGGAGATGACCAGGACCATTGCCAGAGCAAGAACGAGTATCTTTCTTAATGATTTCATTTTTTTCACCCTTTCAAAAAACAAGTACATTATATTATAAGCCACATTGCTCTAATTGCAAACAAGTGATTCCATTAAATCGCAGCAGGTCCCCAGCACATCGCCCAGACGGCGGATATCGAGGAGCATCTGGGTGGCATCCTGCTTCTGTCTGAAGCGCACGGGATACTTTTTGCCCACCTCCGTTATCAGAGAGGCGTCATAGCTCACACCCTCGCAGAAGGTGAAGATGACATTGGAGTGATCCTGGTCCACCCGGCTGATCCCTCCCTTCGTGGAGAGGGCCTTGAGAAGGGCCACCTTCAAAAGCTCGAGGGTGGGCTCCGGCACGTCGGAATAGATGTCCGTCAGTTCGTCGATGACCCTTTCCATGTCGCGCCTGTCCTCGATCATGGAGATCTTCCGGTAGGCCAGTATACGGTCCTCCTCGCTCTCGATGTAGTCCTTCGGTATGTATGCGTCCGCCCTGAGGTTTATCTCGCATACCTTCGGGGGCTCCACAGGAGCCTCTCCCGTGGATTCAGCCACAGCTCTGGAAAGAAGGCGGCAGTACATCTCATATCCCACGTTTGCGAAGTGCCCGCTCTGGTTAGCGCCGAGGATGTTGCCGCTGCCCCTGATCTGAAGGTCCCGCATGGCGATGCGGAAACCGGAGCCGAAGCGGGTGAACTCCTTGATGGCGTCCAGGCGCTTTCGGGCGTTCTCGTTCATCTCCTTATGGGGATTGTACAGCATGTAGGCGTAGGCCCGGATATTTCCCCTGCCCACCCTTCCCCTGAGCTGGTAGAGCTGGGAGAGGCCCAGGCGGTCTGCGTCCTCTATGATGATGGTGTTGGCGTTCACCATGTCCACGCCGTTATCGATGATGGTCGTGCACACCATCACGTCATAGGCGCCCTCCAGAAAGTCCAGCACCTTCTTTTCCAGCTGCCTCTCATCCATCTGGCCGTGGGCGTAGCATACCCTGACCCCGGGCAGCATGGCGGAGAGCCTGAGGGCCCTCTCGGAGATGGTCTCCACCTTGTTGTAGAGGTAGAACACCTGCCCTCCCCGGGACACCTCGTTGAGGATGGCGCTCTTTATCACAGTGTCATCCGAGGGCATCACGAAGGTCTGCACCTCCAGACGGTCCGCGGGGGGAGTGTTTATCACCGACATGTCCCTTATGCCTGACAGGGACATGTGCATGGTGCGGGGAATGGGCGTGGCGGAAAGGGTAAGGGTATCCACGTTGTTCTTCATCAGCTTCAGCCTGTCCTTGTGGGCCACGCCGAAGCGCTGCTCCTCGTCTATTATGAGCAGCCCCAGGTCACGAAAGACCACGTCGGAGGAAAGGATCCTGTGGGTCCCTATGAGTATGTCCACTTCTCCCTTTCTGACCGCCTCCGCCGTCTTTTTCATCTGGGACGGTGTCCGGAAACGGCACATGAGGGCTATGTTCACGGGATAGCCCCTGAAGCGCTCGACGAAGTTGTTGTAATGCTGCAGCGCCAGGATGGTGGTGGGCACCAGCACCGCCACCTGCTTGGGTTCCATCACCGCCTTGAAGGCTGCCCTCATGGCCACCTCGGTCTTTCCGAAGCCCACGTCCCCCATCAGAAGACGGTCCATGGGCACGGGCTTTTCCATGTCCCTCTTTATCTCCTCGCTGCAGCGGATCTGGTCCTCGGTGGGTGTGTATTCGAAGCCTTCCTCGAACTCCGTCTGGTAGACGGTATCGTCCTCGAAGCTGTAGCCCTTGATGCTCTGGCGGGACGCGTACATTGCAATGTACTCCGCCGCCAGCTCCTTGACCGCCTTCGAGACCTTCTTCTTGGTATTGGTCCATTCCGCCGATCCCAGACGGTTCACCTTCGGGGGAGCCTCCCCCGCCCCGACATATTTCTGTATCAGGTCCATCTGCTCCGGGGGCATGAAGAGTATGTCGTTGGCGGCGTAAGCCACCTTAATGTAGTCCCTGCTGACACCGTCCATGTCCAGGCGCACCATTCCCTCGAAGATGCCGATGCCGTGGGTGTCGTGCACCACATAGTCCCCGGGCTTGATGTCCGAGAAGAATTCCTCCACGCTCCTTTCGGGGCTTTTGCGGACAGCGGACGACGCAGAGGGCATAAGGTAACGGTAGGGCACCAGCACCAGCTTCCTGGAGGGAAAGTCCACCCCGGGAAGCATCCCCGTATCCATGACAGCGACGGATGAAGGGGACGGAGACGATGAATATTTAAGATTGCAGGATTCCAGCAGCCTGCCGCAGCCCTGCGTCTCCGCTTCTCCGTTGCAGCAGATGATCACGCGGTAATCGTTTTCGCGGTAGAATTCCAGCGCGGGCAGAAAGAGCCTCAGGTTCCCGCGGTAGTTGATGACGTCAGCCCCGCCCATGTAGGAGCTGGTATCGGCGAAGGCGTATCTGTCCTCATCGGAGGAACAGAAATATATGCCGGTCAGGCGTCCCCGGCTCTCCCCTATCACATCATCCAGGGAGCGGAACATCTCCATCTGGCAGGGAAAGCCCATGGCCTTTTCGGAAAGAAGCTCCAGGTCCTCCGCGGCCCGCTTAAGGCTGTCCTTCACCCCCGCTTCCAGTACCGAAAGGTCATTGAAGATGATA
>CADBPP010000152.1 GCA_902796565.1 uncultured Eubacteriales bacterium
GAGCTTTCCTCCGGCGTACACCGCCAGGGCGATGGCCGCGTCGTTGCCCGAGGGTATCAGGGATGCGTACAGAAGCTCCCTAACGGATAGGGTCTCTCCCTCAAGAAGGTCGGCCACGCTGGAATCGTATCCCACCATGTCCAGCACCTCCTGGGTCACGGTGACCGTCTCGTCCTCGCCGCACAGATCCAGCACCACCATGGCGCTCATCACCTTGGTGAGGCTGCCGGGATACATCCGGTCGTTCTCGCGGTTGGATGCGAGGACAGTGCCGGAATTGAGTTCCACCATGTAAAGACCCATATCCCCGTATGGGGCGTATGAGTCTATGCTGAAGGCGCAGGCCGCCGTGCCGGTGCCCAGAACGAGCAGGAGGGCGCACAGCACCGCGAGATGTCTTAAGAGGAGTCTTCTTATGTCCATTACTTCTCCCTGATAGAATATATGTCGTCAAAGTATGCCGAGGCCTCGCCGATCCTGGCGCGGGAGCCCATGCTGACCCTGAGGCCCTTTTCGAGCACCGCGTCGAAGACATCGGCGCACTCCGCTATGTCAGAGGGCTTCACCGAGAGCAGAGCCGAACGCACCTCGCACTGCTTCTCCCAGCTGTTTTGGGTGTACAGTTCCGTCAGCACCCTCCTTCCCCTGGAGTAGACGGGAAGGGGCATGTCTATGTCGCTGATGGTGCCGATGGTAAGGTCGTTTATGTCCTTTTCGGAAAGACGGCTCTCCCTCAAGACCTTCGGGATCTCTTCATACACCCGGTAGGTGGGCGCCACAGCAGGATCCCGGTAGGACATGAGGATCACGTCCCCGCCCCGGTCGGTGGAGAGTATCGCGCCGTAGGCGCCTCCCTTTACCCTGATGGAATCCCACAGATAGCTGGTCCTGAGATATTTCCTCACGAAGGCCAGTGCCAGGGGCACCTTCATGCCGAGAGAAGCCACGTTGGCGCCTATGCCGGTGTAGCATACGTCCGAGGGGATCACTATGCCCTCGGAGCGGGCCGGGGCGCGCAGCAGGCCGAAGACGCCGCCGTGTCCCGATGCGGGCAGGCTCCTGATCAGTTCCTCCGCTCCGGCTTCCATGGCGGGAGCGTCCGCCTCGTCGCAGATGACGAGCACGTCCAGTCCGGAGGAAGTGACTATCTTTCCGAGAAGGGAGTTCAGTTCATCCAGCGGGGAGGTGTCGCCCCGCTCCAGGGCGGAGCGCACTTCGCACAGCTTCCTGTAGTAGGCCTGTCCCTTTTCGAGCTCCTTGAAGTACCCTCTGGGGGTGAAGGCGGAGGCTATCCTGACGGCCGCCATGCTCTCGGCGTTGGAGAGCATGTTGTATGTGAACTTGCTGATCTCCTCCGTCACCGTGCGAAGGAGCCTGGCGGGATCGTTGTAAACTGTGCGGGTGAGTATCTCGCGGCAGATGTCGAAGAGCCTCGGGGCGTTCTCCGAAAGGGCCTTCGCGGAAAAGACCAGCCTCGCCCCGTAGGAGAAGGGATCCGTGATGTCCTGGGTCAGGCTCACCGCCACGTTGATGTCGCCGAGATATATGCCGGTGAGATTGGCCAGCTCCTCCTCGGTGTGGTCCAGGGTGTCATATACTCCCAGGCTCTCCGTTATCAGATCGACCATGCTTATCTCGTCCTCGGTGAGATCCCTGATGTCGAAGCCCATGTCGGCGTAGACTATGCCGCTGCAGCGGTCCGTATGGGTGAACAGGCGGCTTTCCCCGATCTGTCTGAGGGAGGCCTCATAGCGCCTGGGCAGGGGATCGATCTCTGAGAGGGACAGTACCGGGATCGACGCTATCGTCTCCGCGCTGTCCGGTTCGTTCTGTCTCTTCCTGAGCCTTTCCTGGTCTCCGGCAACGGCGGCCTTTTCGTCCTCCGTCATGGAGGCGAAAGCTTTCTTCAGCTCCTCATCCAGCTGCCTTTCCCTCTCCTCGGACAGGCCGCTCCTGGGCGAGAGGACCACGGTGGAGCTGTGGGGGTTGTCCAGCATGTATTTTCTTATAAGGCCCTGATAGAAGGCGGAGGAGGAATTCTCCCTGAGCCATTTCAGGGTGGGCTCGTATTCCAGCTGCTCGAAGGGATCCTTCCCGTAGAGCCAGCTGTCCATGATCCTTATGGCGCACACCAGTCCCCGGGGATAGCTGCCGCTGTCGGATTCCCTCAGGTCGAACTCGAAGTTGTTGAGGCTCGCCAGGATCATGTCCTCGGGTATCCCGTTTTCCGCCAGGTCCCAGAGACACCTGTCCACGGTGGCGCCGAAGACCTCCAGGTCATCCCGGCAGGCGTTCTTGGCCGCAATGGTGAAATAGGGCTGGGGCACGCAGGTGGTCATGTCGTAGACCGTCTCCGAGGCGATGCCCGTATCAGTGAGGGCCTTCTTCAGCGGCGAGCTGTCGGTGTCGAAAAGGATCTTCACCAGCACGTTCAGGGCGCTGACCGTTCTCACGTCATCGCAGCTGAAGGCGTAGGCCCTGGCAAAGTAGCAGCCGTCCTCCTCGTCCTCGGGGCTCTGGACGGTATACTCCCTTTCCACGAAGCCGGGTGCCTCAAATGGCTTCTGGATATAATTTTTCTTCGGCACGGCGGTGCGGGGGCACTTCGAGAGATAGTTCTCATCGAGCTCTCTGAGCCGCCTGTCGATGTCGGTGTTGCCGTAGATGAATATGTAGCTGTTGGAGGGGGAGTAGCAGGAATTGTAGAATTCCAGATACTTTTCATAGCTCAGGGAGGGTATCACCCGGGGATCCCCGCCGGAATCGAAGGCGTAGCCCGTGTCCGGGAAGAGGGACGCGCCCACGGTCTCCGAGAGCACCTCCTCGGGGTCGGAATAGACGCCCTTCATCTCGTTGTATACGATGCCGTTGATCTTAAGGGACTCTCCGTCGGTCTCGTAGTGCCAGCCCTCCTGCAGGAAGGCCGTGTCGTCCTTTCTGATCAGGGGCGAGAACACCGCGTCGGAGTACACGGAGCACAGATTGGAAAAGTCCTTCTCGTTCATGCTGGCCACGGGGTACATGGTCTTGTCCATGAAGGTCATGGCGTTGAGGAAGGTGTTGAGGGATGAATTCATCAGCTTTACGAAGGGGTCCTTCAATGGATACTTCTCGCTGCCGCACAGCACGCTGTGCTCTATGATGTGGGCTACTCCCGTGCTGTCGGAGGGCAGGGTCGCGAATGAGATGCAGAACACCTTGTTCTCCTCGTCGTTTTCCATATATATGAGGCGGGCGCCGCTCTTCTCGTGCTCGAAGACGTGCACCGTCGATTCTTCTTCCTTTACGTACCTTTTTTCCTTCAGCAGGAATCCGTGGATGATCTCACCGGTAAGCATATGCCCCTCCAGGCCTGTTTTTTATAATTATACAATCAAAACTCTCCGTTCCCTTGCTATTGGTGCAAAATATGTATTGTCTTTTGGCTCCGAATATTTTACAATCAACATAGCGTTTTTTATAGGAGGTGGATCATGTCACTGTACGGTATCCTTCTTATTATACTGGGCATTTTGCCCGCGCTCGTCATAATTTTCTACATACTGAGATTCGACAGCTACAACCAGGAGCCCAGAAGCCTTCTGGCCGCGCTGTTCCTTTCCGGGATGCTCATATGCTATCCCGTTTACCATCTGGAGGTGTTCCTCGACAGGCTCGTCTACAACACCTTCGGCCAGACCGGCGTGTTCTATCTCATCGTCAAGGTCATCGTCGTGGTGGCGCTGGTGGAGGAGGGCTTCAAGTTCATAGCCGCCAGGCTCATAGGCTTCTGGCACAAGAACTTCGACGAGATCTATGACGGCATGATCTACTGCGTAATGGTGGGCATGGGCTTCGCCGCCGTGGAGAACGTGCTTTACGTCGTATCGAACGGCGTCAGCGTCGCGATAGCCAGGGCCCTGACGGCGGTGCCGGTGCACGCGGTGTTCGGCCTTCTGATGGGGTACTACATGTCCCTTTCAAAGTTCGACCCATACAAGCGCGGCCTTTATGCCGTGCTGAGCCTTGCCGCGCCGGTGGCGCTGCACGCAGCATATGACTTCCTTCTGATGGTGGGCTACGCTCCCGCGCTGCTTCTCGTGATCGTTATCATCAACCTCATGTACAAGAGGAGCTTCTTCCTTATAAGGAGCGTCTACACCATACCGCCCATCGTGCCCATTACGGATCCCGTGAGCGGCATATCATACATCCCGGATTATCCAACTCCGGACGAACTGAGCGCTGTCCCTTCGTCCCAGAAGACGATACGTCCGCCCCAGCCGCCCTACATGCCTCCCCGGGAGGGCAGCGGCCCCGACGGCAGCGGCACCAACTGAAAGGAGAGCTGACAGCTTATGAGAAGGATACTGATCTTTATGATGATCCTTATGCTGTGCCTTTCCGCCGCTTCCTGCGGCTCAAAGGAGGGCCAGGGAAAAGAAGGTCTCCCGGGGGGAACCGGTGAAAGCACGGACGAAGGAGCTCCCGAGGCAAGCGCAGAGTACATCGGCGACACCGGATTTCTGATGCCCGACAGCGTATGCAGCGTGAAGAGCACATCCTCGGAGGCTTTGGATCATGAGCTGTATGATAAATGGTATGTGATCCGTTATGAGGATAGCGGTACATGCACCGACATGTACTTTGAATACGAGGAGTATCTGAATGCCAATTTCACCTCTGCGGGCGAGCAGAAATACGCCGACAGCGACGGGAACATCCTGCTTCTGGCCGCGCGCATGTCCGATATGGAAGAGTATTTCGGATTCGGCATCACCTGCGCGAAGTAGCCTGGCTCCTCTGGGAGCGGAAAGCATCGATGCAATAAAAAAGTGCTGCACTTTCGCGCAGCACTTTGTCTTTGTTCATGGCATGGCGTCCGCTCCGGAAGGCTCCTGAGCTCCCTCTTCGGGAGGATCGAGAGCCTTTAAGGCGCGTATCATCTCTTCCGGCGACGGCCGCTGTCTGCCGTGGCTCGAAAGGATCCAGACGATGGTGATCCCGTCCTTTTCCCCCACGAAGTA
>CADBPP010000153.1 GCA_902796565.1 uncultured Eubacteriales bacterium
ATCTTACCTCCTCTGGTGTACGGGCAGATCAGGTCGATGACCTTGATGCCTGTCTCGAACATCTCAGGCTCTGTCTGCTGTTCCTCAAAGGACGGGGGAGCCTGGTGGATGGAAGCCAGTTCCACTCCGTCAAGGTCCATCTCCATATCGTCTATGGGTTCACCGAGGACGTTGACCATTCTTCCGAGGGTCACCTTTCCAACGGGGACTTTGATGGGTGAACCTGTGTCGACACATTCCTGTCCGCGCCTTAATCCGTCAGTGGAGTCCATAGCTATGCATCTGACCACGTCATCGCCCATATGCTGAGCAACTTCAACGACAAGTCTGCTGCCGTGATTGTCTATCTCTATAGCGTTGTTGAGCTTCGGCAGGTTCTCGCTGTCGAACTTGACATCGACGACCGGGCCAACAACCTGTACTATTGTGCCTTTGTTAGTGCTCACTGATAGTTTTTCCTCCTTGTAGTATTCAGTTCTTGTTCTTGTAGATGTCGATCCTCTCGACAGCTCTGAGCAGTGCGGCATGCGCCCTGGCGTAGTCCATGTCAGCCTGGTTCAGGCGCTCTTCCGCTCTTGCCTTTGCCTGCTCGGCACGCTCAAGGTCGATCTCCTCTGGCCACTCAGCGACCTCTGTCATGATGGTCGCGCTGTCGCCGTCGATCAGGTTAAAGCCTCCGAAGAGAGTAGCTTCCTTTTCGGTACCGTCGGTCAGATAAAGTTTGATCCTTCCGAGACCGATGGTGGTCGCCATGGACACGTGTCCGGGCAGAACTTCGAAGTCACCTACTTCTCCGCTGCTTTTTACCGTATACTTTTCAACTTCCCCTTCGAACAGTACACGTTCGGGGGTGATTATCTTGATCTTTATGAATTCACTCACCGCAGGCCTCCTTAACTAATGGCATCAGCACCGCTGATGATCTCTGTGAGCTCCTGGGTAATGGCGCCCTGTCTGGCCCTGTTGTACTGAAGGGTCAGGCTGTCGATCAGCTCGTCAGCATTGTCCGTGGCGTTCTCCATAGCCATTCTTCTGGCGGCCAGTTCTCCCGCCGCGCTTTCAAGAAGCGCTCCGTAGATAGCGTTGTCAAAGTACCTCGGAACAAGGTCTTCCATAAGCACCTCAGCATCGGGCTCAAAGATCATCACTGACTTGAGCTTCGATACTCTTTCGGTGTCTACCAGGGAGCCCTCCTCATTGAGGCTGGTGGTATCCACGACATCCTTGCTGAGGGTGTCTCCCGTGAGAGGCAGCAGCTGGATGATATCCGGCACCTGGGACATGACAGATACGAATCTGTTGTATACCACGAATACCCTGTTTACCTTCTGCTCGATGAACATCGTGTTCACGGCGGAACCGATATTTCTCGCCAGGTTCAGGCTGGGGTTCTCGCTTTCCCCGGTGTAGCTTCCGGCGATCTCATAGCGTCTTCTGGTGAAGAAATCCACCGACTTGACGCCCACGGCCATTACCATGGGGTTCTCGCTGAGCTCCGCCATCTTCTCCACGGCGTATTTGAGGACATTCGAGTTGAATCCTCCGGCAAGACCCTTGTCAGAGGCGATGACCACGAACAGATCCCTGTCGGAATCGTTGTTCTTCAGGAAGATGCTTACATTCTCGCCCTGGGAATCCATTCCGGAAGCGATGACGTGCATGGTCTCTATGATATGCCTTGTGTATGCCCTTCTGGCATCGGCTCTCTCTCTGGTCCTCCTGAGTTTGGCGCTGGCAACCAGCTGCATAGCGTGAGTGATCTGTTTTGTGCTGCTTACACTTTTAATGCGTCCTTTTATGTCACGCATCGAATCAGCCATTGACTGTTACCTCACTTTGCTTAGTTTTCTTTTGCTGCGCCGGGCTTGAATGTGAGCTTGAATTCGTTGATGACTTCAGCTGTCCTGTCCATGAGCTCCTTATCGAATTTCTTTGTCGTCTTCAGTTCCTTAAGAACATCGGCATGGGACAGATTCGCGAACTCGATGAGCTCCTTCTCAAATCTCTTCATGTCGGAAACTTCGATATCATTGCAGAAGTTGTTGGACACCGCGAAGATGATGAGCACCTGCTCCTCGACCTTCATGGGTGAATACTGATTCTGCTTGAGCATCTCAACGATCCTTTCACCCTTTGCCAGCTGTGCCTTGGTCTCCTTGTCCAGGTCGCTTCCGAACTGTGCGAAGCTTGCAAGCTCTCTGTACTGGGCATACTCAAGACGAAGCGGTCCGGCTATGGTCTTCATGGACTTGATCTGAGCGCTTCCTCCGACTCGGGATACCGAGATACCTGGGTTGACTGCGGGACGGACGCCCGAGTTGAACAGCTCTGTCTCCAGGAAGATCTGGCCGTCGGTGATGGATATGACGTTGGTGGGTATGTATGCGGAGATATCTCCTGCCTGAGTCTCGATGATGGGCAGTGCCGTGATGCTTCCGCCCTTGGCGAGCTTGGCCGCTCTTTCGAGAAGTCTTGAATGCAGGTAGAAAACGTCTCCGGGGTAAGCTTCACGTCCGGGCGGTCTTCTCAGAAGAAGGGCCATTGAACGGTATGCCACCGCATGCTTTGAAAGGTCGTCGTATACGATCAGGACGTCCTTTCCCTCATCCATGAAGTACTCTGCCATGGCGACTCCGGAATAGGGAGCCAAAAACTGCAGAGGCGCCTTCTCGGATGCCGTTGAAGCGACGATGATGGAGTATTCCATCGCTCCGTTCTCTTCGAGCTTCTTGACGGTCTGGGCGACTGTCGAAGCCTTCTGTCCGATGGCGACGTAGATGCAGATGACGTCCTCACCCTTCTGGTTGATGATGGTATCCACGGCGAGAGCCGTCTTTCCTGTCTGTCTGTCTCCGATGATGAGCTCTCTCTGTCCTCTTCCGATGGGGATCAGGGAGTCAACTGCCTTGTATCCTGTCTGCAGCGGGGTGTCGACCGACTTTCTGTCGATGACTCCTCTTGCCTTTGTTTCCACGTTACGGAAATCGGTGGCCTTGATGGCGCCCTTTCCGTCGATGGGCTGTCCGAGGGCATTGACGACACGGCCGATAAGGGCTTCCCCGACGGGGACCTGCACGATCCTTCCGGTGCAGCTGACCTTGTCTCCCTCAACGATATTTGAGTCATCGCCAAGAAGAACGCAACCTACGTTGTTCTCTTCCAGGTTCTGAACCATGCCGTATACTCCGCCGGGGAACTCTATAAGCTCGCCGGCCATTGCGGAATCAAGCCCGTTGATCCTGGCGATGCCGTCACCGACGGACACGACTGTGCCGAAATCGGTGGTCTCGAGCTTGCTGCCGTAACTCTTTATCTGTTCCTTGATCAATCTGTTGATCTCTTCAGGTCTGAGATTCATAGTTTATAGCATTACTCCTCTCCTAAGAAATTTTGATCTGTTTCATCTGGTCTCTGAGACCGTTCATTTTCGTCCTTATGCTGGCATCCAGCATGGTGTTGCCCACATAAAGGATCATTCCGCCAATTATACTCTCGTCCACCTTGTTGTCCAGGTAAACGGTCTTAGAGTACTTTTTGCTGAGGGTCTGTTTGATATCCTCGAGCTCACCGGGGGTCAGTGCTATGGCTGTGACAGCCGTGGCCTCCAGGATATTCTTGTAATCCTTGTAATCCTCCTCGAAGGCCGCGAATATCTCTCTGAGCTCCTCTGTTCTGTCATTGTCCACCAGGACCCTGAAAAAGTTGAGGAGGTAGGGATTCGCCTCCGCGAGGATCTTTTCAAATACATCCTTCTTTTCTCTTGCGGTAAGGATCTTCGTGTCGACTATCTTGGCGAAGTCCTTGTCAGCGATTATCTGTTCATTGACAGCCCTGAACTGTTCATAGATCTCATCGAGACAGTTCTCGGCTTCCGCTATCTCAAAGAGAGCCTTAGAATACTTCTTTACTGCAAGGCTCATAGGCTAGACCTCTTTGAACATTGAGATGGATTCGTTAATAAGATCAAGGTGATCTTCTCTGGAGAGGGACTTGCCCACGACCTTCTCGGCCGCATCCATGGTCATCTCTATGATGGTGTCCTTGAATTCCTCCTGGGCTTTCGCCTTTTCCGCCTCGATCTCCTTCTTTGCGTTTTCGATAATGGCACCGGCCTGCTCGCGGGCCTCTCCCACTATCCTATCTTTAACTTCCTGAGCGTCGGTAGCTGCTTTCCTGATGATCTCGATCCTCTCGTTCTCGATGGCCGCAACTTTCTCATCATATTCCTTCTGAAGTCTCTCGGCCTTTTCGTCAGCGCTCTTTGCGCTCTCGAGGCTCGCCGCCACCATTTCTTTTCTCTTCGTAATGATTCCGTTGATCTTATCGTAGAAGAATTTCTTCACAACTACGAAATATATCAGGAAGGTAACCAGCTGAATGGCTGCCTGCTTAAGCAGTTCGGCGTCAATTCTGATTAACCAACTTTCCATAATTTATACCAAGCTTTCTTAATATTGTGAAAAAGAACTCCGGTTTACATGAACGGATGAACGAACATGAGAATAAGGGCAACGACGAGGGAGTAGATACCTGTCGTTTCTGCAACTGCCTGTCCAAGGAGCATTGTTGTCATGATTGTTCCCTGAGAATCCGGCTGACGGCCTACTGCGGCTGCGCCGTGACCTGCGGCAACACCCTGTCCGATACCAGGTCCAAGACCTGCGATAAGGCCGATGCCTCCGCCGATGGCGCTGCATCCGAAGATGAATGCCTGGCCCATCGTCTCAGGTACGTAGGGGTGAACGAACATAAGAATAAGGGCAACGACCAGTGAATAAATACCTGTCGTTTCGGCGACTGCCTGTCCGAGGAGCATCGTCGTCATGATTGTTCCCTGTGCTTTGGGCTGACGGCCTACTGCCTCAGCACCATAACCTGCTGCGATACCCTGTCCGATACCGGGGCCGAGACCTGCGATAAGGCCGATGCCTGCTCCGATAGCACTGAGGGCGAATACGAATTCCTGGGGTGTTATCTGTGATAAATCCATTTTTTATCTCCTTATAATTGTTTGTTGTTGTTTTTTTGCAATAGTTTTTTACTGCTGTGCATGCCAGTCTTCCGCAATCCTGTCTGATACGAACATCATTGTAAGCATCGTGAAGATGTATGACTGCATGAGTCCGGAAAATACATCAAAGTAGAAATGCACGAAGCAGATGAACAGCACGGGAAGCAGCGAGAGCGCTCCGACCCATGTGACGATCTTCTTAGCCGTACCGGTGAGACTCCTGTACTTTGACCACAGGCTCGTACCAAGGACAACGAGAAGGAATACTCCTCCGACGATCGTCCACACTGTCACCTTGATGCTGCTCAGATAGACCATGTTGTACACCAGCGTGCCGATGATCAGTCCGCCGAGGATGTTGCCGAAAAGACGGAACGACAGCGATACGATGGGCGCGAACTCACTGATGATGTTGATAGGCAGAAGCACGGCTACCGGTTCCGCCAGTCCCTTGAGGTATGTACCGAGTCCCTGTGTTCCCGCACCGAAACCTTCCATCATACAGAAGGTGAGCACCGCGAGAGCCAGCGTCGTCGCCCAGTCTGCCGTAGGCGGACGGACAAAGCCCAGGAACAGGAACCCGCTCAGGTTCGACAGGGCCAGAAACGAGATCAGCGCCAGGATGTACGGCGCGAATACTATCTTGTTCGCTCCCATACTGGACGAGACCATCTTGTTGATCAGATCCACTATGAATTCCGCTATCGTCTGTTTCGTTCCCGTCGGCTCAAGTTTCGCACCTTTGGCGAGCCAGATCAGAACTCCGGCAAGTATGAGCATGACGAACCATGTCCACACCATCGTGTTCGTGATCGTAAAAGGTCCGATCTGAAATCCTGAAGTAATTTCGGAAATAGACAAATACTTTCACTCCCTTTCTTTAGATTTTGCAAATAATATGTTTAATATGTTCAACACATGGATTGCCGCGTTTATCGAAAGCAGTCCCAGTACACAGGAGCCCATTGACAGCACCGGGCTCACTATGGACGCGTACAGCGCCGCTCCCTTTATGACGTATCTGCCGAAGTACCCCGCAAAGGCGCGGCCTTTGGCTGCGTTCTTCTGTTTAGTGACGCTCTTCTCTATATCCAGGTACAGAAGCCTGAAGCAAAGAAGGTTCACCACGTATCCGAAGAGGGCCCCGAGCCACCACTTCAGCGGTTCGACGAAAAACATCCCGATGCCGCCGCCGATGATACATATGGCCCCCGCGGCTATGATGATGTTCTTCACAGTAAGCAGTTCCCCCTGGCGGAGGGATCTCTTTCCTTCAGTGCCTGTCATCCTTCTCCCTTTTTCTTCTCTCTTCCAGCTCCCTGATGTAACGGCGCCCAAAAACGAACATGTTCCTGACGCTGCAGACCACACCTATGAAGATGCCGCCCAGTGTCCATATCTTGGAGTTGCCGTAACGGCTCCCGACGGCATAGCCGATCCCAAGGCACAGCACGATGGGCGAGAGTATGATCCAGACTATCTGGGAAACATATATCAGAGCACCAAATACCTTCTGGGGAAGGGGCACCTTCCTCTTCTCATCGTTCCCGCTCATATGTCTCCTCCGCGCTCTTCTCATCCAGCACCTGATCCAGTATACGGGAGATCTCGCTGTCATCCAGCCCCTTGAAGATCTCCTCCACGCTGCCGGGATATTCGGTTTTGTCCTGAGGCATGTATTCCGGATCGTAGGGAGCGTTCTCCAGGCTTTTGATGATCGTCTTTCTGGGTCTTCTGTACCGGCCGGATTCTCTCCAGCGCTCTATCACCTTTCTTCTGGTCTCATCGTTTCCGCGGTATTCGGAAAAGTATGTGCTCCTGTTTTTCTCGAGGTTCTCCTGATGTTTTTTTATCAGGTGGTTAAGGAGCAGTTTCCTTGCGACCAGGTAAGCTGCGATCAGGAAAAGAATGACGAATCTCTTCAAAAAAATCATTCCTCCTTCTGCTCGCATTATATAAATTATACACTATACTTCCGCATGTTTGCCCTGTTTTTTTCCCTGCTTCCTCTGTTTGTTTCCCCTTATTATTAATAATTTTGAATATTCAAAAACAAACCATAAAGACCTCCCTTTTTTCCTCTTTAATCCGTAAAAATATGAATAATTTATCGTAAACTCCGTTTTGAATACAATCCCGGGAGGACCACGCTCCGGGAGTGATGATCCCGCCGCGGATTGCGCCGGATATGCTTATACACGGAGAAGATTTTGTGATATCATAGAAAAAAACCGTGAAGGAGACAGAAATGTTCCGCCATATCACTGCCCGGTCCCTCGCGGAGGGCATCGAGAAATCCATGAGAGCCCTGGCCGAATACTCCCATATCGAAGAGAGGGAGAACCAGGACAGAATGAACGAGATGAAGGAGATCCAACTGCTTCTGGACATAACCGAACCGGAAAGCGAGCCCTTTATCAGCAAGGCAATGCCCTGCGATCTTAAGACTCTCATACAGTACGAAAGGGAATTCCTGGACGGCACAGCCGACGATCTGGGATGGAAGTATACCTACCACGGCCTGTATTCCCCCTTCTATCCCAAGGTCCTGGAGGAGCTCAGAAGGAACATCCATTCCAGAAGGGCCGTCATCGCCCTCGGACAGGGAGACATCAATTTCACTTCGGATCCGCCCTGCCTGCAGACACTGCTTTTCAGCGTCGTCAACGGCGCGCTGGAACTGACCTGCCTGTTCAGGAGCAATGACGGGGTCAAGGCCTTTCCCATGAACATCCAGGCCATAGCGGCATTACAGAGAAAAGCGGCCGGTGAGCTCGGCCTTCCCGTGGGAGAACTGCACTATATCGCAAACAACTTCCACGCTTACCAGAACGATTTTGACCAGCTGGACAGCTATATAAAGCTTTTTGACCGCTACGGCGACGACTACAGAAGAAAATGCTACAGCTGGGAACAGTATATGAAAAAGAAAGAGGAAATGGACAATGATTGACACAGCAGAGCCTCGCAGGCACAGATTCGGAGACAGAAAAGACGCATGGAGAGTAAGGGGACTGGACGGACTGCACACCATTTTCCTTTATGTTATGCCCAAGAGGACGGAGTCGGAGGTGTCCCTTACCGAGGACATCGACGTCACGGAACTGATGAAATTCATAAAGGAAGAAAACGATGAAAAGGGAACGAACCTCAAGTTCTTCCATGCTTTCGTTACCGCGGTGGCAAAGACCGCCCGCATGAGGCCCCGCCTGAACTGGTTCATCTCCGGCAAACGATATTGGGAAAGAAAGGACCTTACCCTCTCGTTCATAGTGAAAAGGGAATTCGCCGACGGCAGCGACGAGAGCATGCTGGTTCTCAACTGCAAGCCGGAACTGACTCTCTACGACATCTCGAAGATCATCCTCGGTGACACGGCCAAGGTAAGGAAGGAAGGCCATAACAGCATGGACGACCTCCTCAACGTCTTCGGAAAGTTCCCGAGGTGGTTCCTTACCTTCTTCTTCTTTATCCTGCGCCGGCTGGAGTATCATGGCATAATGCCGAATGCCCTTACCGACGGAGACATGAACTATTCCAGCATAATGCTGTCCAATCTGGGAAGCATCCGCTGCGAAGCGCCCTATCACCATCTCAGCAACTACGGCACATGCTCCATGATGATCACCATCGGCACGCTGCACAAGGAGATGGTATACGATGAAGAGGGAGAGGGGACCCTCAGGGATATCGTAAGCATCTGCGTCACTGCGGACGAAAGGATCGCGGACGGCTTCTATTTCGCCAAGAGCATACGTCTTCTGAAGTATATCCTGGCAAATCCGCAGCTGCTTTGCGAACCGATCGGCAACGCCGTGGAAGATTACAAAGACTGAAAAACCTGCTGCTGACGCAAGCAGACCGGCTCGACTGAGCCGGTCTTTATTTTCTTTAAGCCTTTTTATCCTTTTTTCCGATGTTCAGAACAGCCGTCACCGCGTCGTACAGGATACAGGCGTGCACGAGGCATATGAAAAGCACGGTCCCTCCCCGTATGTACTGACTGCCGGGACGGAACTTCTCAAGAAGGACTCCCGCCGCAGCGCACAGGCACGACCACAGACCGAAGCATCGCGGGACCGTCAGGTAAGGTCTTTTTACGGTTGGACTTTCCTGTCCTGCTCTTTTGCCTAAGCGCACAGAAAGATCCATGCCGAATACAGCGAAAAAAGCACACACCGAATACATCAGCAGGCTTTCAAGCACGGGCGTAAACCAGAGAAGCTTTCCGGCCACGAAGAAGATGACGGTCTCCAAAGCCAGCGCGGCCTCCAGGTA
>CADBPP010000154.1 GCA_902796565.1 uncultured Eubacteriales bacterium
GTATAACGATAAAACATATACGCAATATAGTATTAAGCTCCGCAACGTTGAAGATGCAGATATTATATCTTTGATCGAAGCCGAGAAAACTAAGGGATTCCAAACAACGGAAGCAATAAAAAACCTTATACGCATAGGCACATAAAAATAGAGTATGAGAAATGAATATGATCTTAGAACTTTAAACCCCAGGCCAAATCCCTATGCAAATGAGTCAGCTGAGGGCAATTATCTGGAAGCAATGGAAGGTCCCTTCCAAAAGAGAATGGGGTCTGGAAAAGCTTGGTATCAAGAAATGGCAGGCGCATACACTGTCGTACTGCAAAGGATACTGGAGCATATCCAGACTGCCACAGATTAAGAAGGCGATTTCCAAGAAACGGCTGATCAGGAGATGGCTAGTTAGCCCACTGGACTATTACTTTGAAAGACATGCACTTAAACTGAATTCAACCGCCGTATGCCGAACGGCACGTACGGTGGTGTGAGAGGGGGAGTAAATCCCCCTACTCGATTTACAGATCTCAAGAATTATTAAGTCAGAGAAGACGTTAGATATGCAGGGAGCTTCCATAGTAAATACAGGGGAATACTGATCTCATGTGTGGCCTCTTTCTGGTTATCGCCAACGTTCTTCCGAGCTGTCTTGAATCCTATAGGTGGGTTATACCGCGTGCAGTATTGTGCAAAGCTTTTGGCTTTTGTGTTTTCCGCGGATTTTACTTCAAGGGGAATTATCCTGCTTATCTGATCTTCGAAGATAAAATCGACTTCTGCTGTATTGTCGCTTCTCCAATAGTACGGGGATATTCCCTGCGATATCAGTTCTGTCATACAGTAGTTTTCAGTAAAAGCTCCTTTAAACGCTTCGTATCCACTCGGCTCCGTATAAACCGTATGCTGTGATACTCCGGCAATCCTGCGCAGAATACCAACATCATGCATATATATTTTAAAATATGCCGCATCAGAAAAAGCGGAGAGCGGGATCATCGGTGAACTAACTTTTTCAAGCCGATACACCAGCCCCGCATCTACCAGCCACTGTAATGCGTCTTCCAGATCCCTGGCCCGGGTGCCTTCTTTTACCTGGGAGAAAACGAATTTATTGTTTTCTTTCGCAAGCTGTTTTGGAATAGAATCCCATATCCAGGTGATCTTCATAATATCTTTGGGTTCGGCGTGATGCGCAAAATCATTTCGGGTATCATAAATGATCCGATCCAGCACTCGATCAACCTCTGTCAAATCTTCTGTCTCGATATAAGTATTGACAGCTTCCGGCATACCACCTATAATGTAATACAGTTTCAGGTACCCGAGCATAGGTTCGCTTATGTAGGAAGGAATCTCCCTGAACAGATCGTATTCCTCAAGTAGCCGCAAATACTTCCCTCCACCGAGAGCTTCTGTAAACTCATAGAAATCAAGCGGATACATTTTCAGCTGTTCATCTTTTCCGACAGGAAATGACACTTTACCTCTCTTAAGCTCCACGCCAAGGAGAGAACCCGCGCACAGAAGATAAAGATTCCTTCCGCTTTCTTCGAAGTACTTAAGAGATGTTATCGCTTCCGGGCATTGCTGGATCTCATCGAAAATGATAAGCGTTCTGTCGGTATCTATCTGACTGCCATCAGAGTACATTCCAAGTTCTCGAAGTATTCTGTTTGGATCCATATTATACTTAAACATTTCCGACAGAGCGGGCTCTTTCTCAAAATTAAAGATAATTGTTTTCTCAAAGTATCTTTTACCAAACTCTGTCATCAGCCAGGTTTTACCGCACTGCCTGCATCCGGTTATAAGTAAAGGTTTTCTTCTGTCCTTTTCCTTCCATTTAATAAGGGCTTTCATTGCGTTTCTTTCCATGTATCTCTCCTTAAAACTGCCAATCAGAATCACCTATTCATACAATAAATATCCACTAGTGGTTATTATTCATATGATTAGTAACCATTATACCTTTTTTCTCCTTGTTTGGCAATATCTTGGTTAACACGAAGCCATTTGTATAAGAATAGTTATACGAATGGTTACCCTTTATGTGTATGTTGTAAATCTTGTATATAATATTATATATTGACATATATATTACAATATTTTATAATTATACAAACACCAGCAAATTAGGAGGATAATAAATGAAATAGTTACTGCCGTATTATTAATAATTGTTCTATTAGTATCATTTCATGCTTCAGTATATGCGAATAGCATTGGAACCGATCCCTCAGATGATGATATGATTCTTTTATATCAAACAACACAAGATAAATATACATGTAATAAAATTGATGGGATTGCATAGGGCCATCCAGACCGGACACTGAGGACGCAATTCCCGGCCATGTTAGGACGTAATGTCCGGCCACATATTGTCATAATGCCCGGCCACTTAGTGGCCGGGTAGTATTGTAACCAGAATAATTCAGTGGTATCCTTATCTCACCAGCATCGGAGGATAAGGCAACGCTGAGGAGCGACCTGAGCGCCTGCTGGGATCACACAGGGACGATGCCGTGAGGTATCGTCTTTATTCATCACAGCTACGGTGTGTTTGCTCTCATGGATTCGTCCCTGGTGAGCAAAGCGATAAACCTCGGGGGTCCGGGGGTTGGCCACCGGTAAGGCGAAGCCTGGATTTTCAAAACACATGGTTTGCTACACTTTCTCGATATAAATCGTATATCCGGTTGTCAACCTGCGGCGGATGCCGTCAAGTTTACCATAGCACTCAGAATCATCACTGAGCTGTTTCCCCCACTCGCTCGGATCATACTGACATGTGAATACGGTGGAGTTACCCAGATCCGCACGGTTTTTTATCAGATGGTATCTTAACAGGAGAAAAGGGGTTCAACCTTGCGGCTATTCTGTTGTTGGGGAAAGATGAGGTCATACAGTCTGCCTGTCCGGGATATCGCACGGACGCAATTTTCAGGGATGAGCATCCGGATCGGTATGACGATCGTCTGATCGTCGAAACAAACCTTATCGAGAGCTATGATCTCCTTATGGAATTT
Organism: uncultured Eubacteriales bacterium; assembly: GCA_902796565.1. Classification (GTDB taxonomy): domain Bacteria; phylum Bacillota; class Clostridia; order Eubacteriales; family Anaerofustaceae; genus RUG14186. Next base: position 3,027 of record CADBPP010000154.1, read on the forward strand.
ATCGCCAAGCATACGAACGACAAGTTCTTCCTGGTTGACAATGTAAATACCAGCGTTAGGGACATAATTGCAAGAGAAATAGTCAGCAATATTCTGGTACACAGGGAGTATTCCAGCGCTTTCCCTGCAAAACTAATAATTGAGCCGGAGCGTATAATGACAGAAAACTGGAACAGAGCACAATATCCAGGGAAAATCGACCCCGAGTCATTCACGCCATATCCGAAAAACCCGATTCTTTCAAGGTTCTTTGTCAATATCGGACGTGCTGCACTCTTGGATCCGGAGTAAGGAATCTTTACAAATATACCAGGATATACTGCGGTGGTGAACCGGAGCTGGAAGAAGGAGACGTATTTAGAATTTATGTTCCTCTGAAAGCAGAAAACCCCGTGGAACGTGCGCCATTAACAGAAAGACAAATGCTTATCGCTTCTGCTTTAAAAAACAACCCCAAAATACAAGTAGAAGAATTAGCGGACATGTTTAACGTGTCAAAAAGCACGATACAGCGTGAATTAAAAGAAATAAAAAAAAATCAATTGCTCTTTCTTATAACAAGAAAACACAGCTTTGGTCAACAGGGGAGTAAAGGAACTGTCAAGGAGATGTCATAGGAACTGTCATTTGATGACAGTTCCTATGACATCTCCTCAGAAAAAGTGAAACCTTATAGTAACCGCAGGGAGGATATATCCATGACAAACGACAATTATTACTTCGACAGCGCAGAGCAGAGAAGTGACTACAACGCTCTGAAATGTATATAACTTTCCTGCAGGGGCGGCTTTCGGATCCGCACTCTCTTTTACCGCATATGTTTCTTTACGGCCTCAAAGGTCTCCGGACTGATGTCATGCTCGATCTTGCATGCGTCCGCCTCTGCGGTGGCTTCGCTGACTCCCAGAGATATGAGCAGGTCCGTCAGTACACGGTGCCGTTCATATATCGTCTCCGCGATATTGCGGCCCTTTTCAGTGAAGGCGATATGGCCGTTCGAGTCTATTATGATACATTCCTCTTCCTTGAGTTTCGTCATGGCGCGGCTCACGGACGCTTTGGATATGTTCATCCTGCCGGCCACATCCACTGATCTTACGATATTCTGTTTCTTCCCGAGAATGAGGATATTCTCAAGATACATTTCACCGGATTCGTGCATTTCGTGCCCTCCCATAAGCACTTTTTTCCATTATATCATCGCGGCGCGCTTTTGTAAAGGCTGAAGAACACAGCATCTTCCCGCCGGGCGGATGTCCGATTATTATTTTATCACAACCTTTTTCTTCCTATTGACTAAGCTTTAGCTTGATACTATAATACTGGCATATAAGTCAACTATAGCTAACGGTGTAAACATATGAAACTCAGCGATTTAAAGCCAGGAAATACGGCAAGGATAACAGAAGTGGGCGGTGAAGGTGCCCTTAGACAACACCTTCTGGACATGGGGGTGATCCCGGGAGCGGAATTCAGCGTCGTGCAGTTCGCCCCCATGGGGGATCCCGTGGAAATAAGGATCCACGGCTACGAACTGACCTTAAGGCTCGATGATGCCGCGAAGATCACGGTGGTGCCGGCAGATGTGCCATTGAAGGAAAGAAAGCCTGCACCTTCATCGGATTCGGAACATCCCGGCCTCGGTGAAGGGGGACGCTACCATCTTAAGGACGATCCGGAGCCCCTTCCGAAAGGGACTGCCCTCGCCTTTGCCCTCGCGGGCAACCAGAACAGCGGCAAGACCACACTGTTCAACCAGCTGACGGGATCGAACCAGCACGTTGGGAATTTCCCCGGCGTGACCATCGACAGAAAGGACGGCGAGATCAGGGGATATGAGAACTGCCTGGTCACCGATCTTCCGGGCATCTACTCCCTGTCCCCCTACAGTGGGGAGGAGCTGGTGTCGAGGCAGTTCATCCTGGATGAGAAGCCCTCCTGCATCATCGACATCGTGGATGCCACAAACATAGAAAGAAACCTCTATCTTACGCTGCAGCTTCTCACGCTGGAGCGTCCCATGGTGCTGGCATTGAACATGATGGACGAGGTCAGGGGCAACGGCGGATCGGTATTGATAAACGAGATGGAAGAAATGCTGGGGATCCCGGTGGTGCCCATCTCTGCTTCCCGCAACGAAGGCGTGGATGAACTGATGAGGCATGCCTACCATGTGGCCTCCCACGGAGAGAAACCGGTGGAGAAGGACCTGTGCACCGACCGTTCCCTGGGAGGAGCGGTGCACCGCTGCATCCACGGCATAATGCATCTGATCGAGGACCATGCGGCGAAAGCGGGCATACCTCTGCGGTTCGCCGCGGAAAAGCTGGTGGAAGGGGACAGCATAGTCGAAGGTGCCCTTGCTCTGTCGGATAACGAGAAGGAGATGCTGGAACATATCCTAATGCAGCTGGAAGAAGAGTGCGGCATGGATCCCTCCGCAGCTATCGCCGGGATGCGTTTTGATTTTATCAATGAGCTTTGTGACTCCACAGTCATCAAGCCTACCGAGAGCAGGGAACATGTCCGCAGCAGGAAGATAGACAGGATACTCACCGGAAAGTATACGGCTCTCCCGTGCTTCATCCTGATAATGGGGCTGACATTCCTGCTTTCCTTCAACGTGATAGGCTCATGGCTCCAGGAGGTGCTGGAGGGACTCATAGACTCCGCCGGGGTCTGGATCGACGCTGCCCTGGGCGAGGCTAACGTGAACGAAGCCCTGCGCTCCCTTCTGGTGGACGGCATCATCGGAGGGATAGGAAGTGTCCTCAGCTTCATTCCGATCATACTGGTGCTGTTCTTCTTCCTTTCCATCATGGAAGATACTGGCTACATGGCAAGGATCGCCTTCGTCACGGACAAGCTCCTGAGAAAGGTGGGACTCTCCGGCCGCAGCATCGTCCCGATGCTCATCGGTTTCGGCTGCACCGTTCCCGGAGTCATGGCCAGCAGGACCCTGCCATCGGAAAGGGACAGGAAGATGACGGTACTCATGACGCCCTTCATGAGCTGCACTGCGAAGGTACCGATCTACGCGATGTTCTCCGCCCTGTTTTTCCCGGAGCGCTCCGCCCTGGTGATGGTGTGCCTGTACCTTCTGGGGATCGTCCTCGCCATCGTGGTGGCCATGGTCTCCAAAAACACTGTGTTCAAAGGGGAGGCTGTGCCCTTCGTGATGGAACTGCCGAACTACCGTCTGCCCGGAGCCGCGAATGTAGCGAGGCTGCTGTGGGATAAGGCGAAGGACTTTCTGCAGAGGGCTTTCACCATCATCTTCGCCGCCTCTGTGATCGTATGGTTCCTCAGGAGTTTCGATTTCGGACTCAATTACCTGGGAAATGATTCCTCCTCAAGCATGCTCTGTGCCGTCGCCGCTCTTGTGGCGCCCCTATTCAGCCCCCTGGGCTTCGGAGACTGGAGGATATCCACGGCTCTGGTGACGGGATTCCTGGCTAAGGAGAGCGTGGTGTCCACCCTGGAGGTGCTTACCCCCGGCGGACTCGGAGGCATCCTCACCCCCGGCAGCGTGGTGCCCCTTCTGGTCTTCTGCCTGCTGTATACCCCATGTGTCGCGGCTGTCGCTTCGATCAAGAGGGAGATGGGAGGCCGCTGGGCCTTCGGGGTGGTGGTCGGACAGTGCCTCATCGCCTGGGTCGCCGCCTTCGCTGCACGGCTCATCTGCATAGCCTGCGGAATCGTTTGAGAAAATAAGAGAAGCTGTTCCCTTTTGCAGGAAACAGCTTCTTTTCATAGGCCATAAGATCGCCTTCCGTCCAAAATACGATACAGTCTTATTGTAGCCAATGGCTCTGAATATCAGGTTTTTCACCATGTCCGTCTGTCTCTAAATCAGAAGACGGAGTCCAGAAGATCGTTCAGCCAGTCTACTATGACCGTGTATTCGTCCCTGTTTCTGAGCTCCTCCTGCATCTTCCGGGCCATCTCTATCTTATCGGTGATCACAAAGTCCGTGTTCTGCATCAGAAAATGCTTCATGTCCTTTTCGTCGTTCACGGTCCATACGGCAGCCTTCTTCCCGGAGTCATGGATCTTCTGTATCCTGGAGAAGGTGGCCGCCTGTTCCTCCATCAGGAGCATGTCGCAGTTCAGCTTGGCCACGTCCCCGATCCCGGCGAAGAAGAGCACTCCGGTCTCGAATTCCGGATAATTCGTTTCCGCGTAATCGATCACGTCATAATTCAGGGAGATCAGCACCACGTCCCCGACACAGTCATACTCTTTTACGATCTGTACGATGTCGTCCACCATCCTGTGGTCAGCGGTGGCACCCTTGAGCTCTATGAACAGTTTTTCCCTGCCCTTTATCACAGTAAGCATCTCCTCGATGGTGGGGACTTTAAGCTCGGCTCCGTTTCCCGTGGTGTCCTTTATCCTCAGTTCCATGATCTCTGCCAAAGTCATCTCCTCGGGCTTAAGGGCCACACCGGTGAGCCTTCCGAAATCCGCGTCGTGGTTTATGATATAGTATCCGTCGGAAGTGCGCTGTATGTCGGTCTCGCTGCCGTAACAGCCGTGTTCGATGGCTGCCTCGAGGCCTTCGATGGAGTTTTCCGAGGCCAGGTCCCCTCCGGCGCGGTGGGCTATTATCTCGGCATGGCCGGTGAGCGCTTCAAGGTCGTCGATGACCGCTCCCGCCGCCATCGATCCCAGGAAGATTAGAGCCAGAATGAATACGATAAATATGACCTTGCTGTAGTAACGGGCCCTTTTGGGTCTGCGGGGGAAGCTTTCCGCGGCTCCGGTGGTGAAGTCCCTGTAAAAGAAGCTCAGCCTCAAAAGGAGGTATGAGCTGCACAAGAGCATCACCACGGAATAAAGATATCTGCCCGCGGAAATGACGAACACACACAGCGTCGTTCTCGCATATCTCATCCTTAGTGCATCCTCCGCGGCTGCCTGAAGGGCAAAGACCCCCTTCTTTGCGAAAGCCAGGTAGGTGAGGATAATGTTGGGGATGAGTATCAGGATGATATATGCCAGAGTCTGGACCAGAACAAGCACCGCGAGGGTCTTCAGGACGCCCCCGATAAACTTCTTTCTGTTATCCCTTACCATCTGCCAGGAACGCCTGATGGCATCCTTCGGAGAGAGCCCCTCCAGCAGCATGCAGTGGAACACAAAAGCAAAGCGGTAGCTCACCCACATGAGGAGGATGACCGCGGTGATGTAGAGGACCGTGAAAAGGGTATTGCCGTATACCACGTCCATGATGAAGTTCGGTATGCTGAAGGAACTGCTTATGCTGATGGAGTAGCCCACTCCGGTTATGGGCACCAGGATGAGCACGTACAGGATCAGAAGGATCCCCGCGGGGCTCATCAGTTTCCCGAGGCTGCGGGAAGCCTTCCCGAGTATTTTCAGGGTCCCCTCCTGTCTGCCGCTGAGGATGTCATCGTTAAGAAGGATCCTTCCGAATATCTCCGTCACCAGGTAGATCAGTGACAGAAGGGCGCCCAGGAGCAGCAGCACCGGGAAGTGCCAGTCGGAGATGACCCGTCCCAGGTTCGCCGTGGTGAACATGGTGTCCGGGGAGGACGCCACCGCATCCACGGCGTTGTCCAGAAACGATACCGGGATCATTATCAAAAGGCCCGCCAGTATCTGGTATGACCATATCTCCGGAAGAGCCTGGAAAGCCAGGGCGCGGAATGATATCTTGCCTGTGGTGTCTTTTTTGCTGTTTGTGTTCATATATATCTTTTCCTTCCGAAAGCTCACGCCGTCCTCAGTATCCGATGACCGACATGAGTTCTTCCCTGCTCATGGAGGCGAGATCGATGTTCTCGCCGCTGAGTATGTTGTCGGCAAGTTCCCTCTTGGTGTTCTGGAGCTGCTCTATCTTCTCTTCTATGGTGTCCTTAGCTATGAGGCGGAACACCGTCACGTTCCTGGTCTGGCCTATACGGTGGGCCCTGTCGGTGGCCTGGTTCTGGACCGCCACGTTCCACCACGGGTCGTAGTGGATGACCATGTCCGCTCCCGTGAGGTTGAGCCCGGTGCCTCCGGCCTTAAGGGAGATCAGAAACACCGGAGTGTCGTCCCGGTTGAAGGCGTTTACCAGATCTACCCGCATCTCCTTGGGAGTGCTTCCCGTCAGAAGATAGTATCCGACCTTTCTCTTGTCCAGTTCATCCCGTATTATATCGAGCATCGAGGTGAACTGGGAAAAGATCAGCATCTTGTGGGAGGCGTCGACGGCGCTTTCCACCAGCTGCATGCAGGTGGAGAGCTTCGCGTTATCCGCTTCGTAGTTCTCATAGCACAGGGACGGGGCGCAGCAGATCTGCCTGAGCCTTAAAAGCTGGGTGAGTATCTCGAAGCGCTTTTTGTTGAAATTCTCATCCTCCTCCAGGGTCTCCATCAGCCTTAATACCTGGGCGTCGTAGAGCTTCCTCTGATCCGTTCCCAGCTCGGCGTAAACGGTCCTTTCGATCTTGTCGGGAAGGTCCCGCAGAACGTCTTCCTTCAGCCTTCTGAGGATGAAGGGGGAGCACATGGTCCTGAGCTTTTCAAAGGCTTTCCCGTCATCGTACTTAACTATCGGGGCCTCGAAAACGCTTCTGAACTCATCGTAGCGGTACAGAAATCCCGGCATCAGGAAATCAAATATGCTCCAAAGTTCCGACAGTCTGTTCTCTATGGGGGTGCCCGTCAGAGCGAAACGGTGGTCCGCCCTTATCAGCTTTACTGTCTTCGCGCCGCTGGTGGTCTGGTTCTTGATGTACTGGGCCTCGTCCAGGATCTCATATGTGAATTCCAGGCCTTCATAAAGCTCTATGTCCCTTTTGATCAGGTCGTATGAGGTGATGAGCACATCACAGCCCCCGCTCTGTGCAATGAGCGCCTTCCTTGCCGCCTTCGTGCCGGTGATCAGCCTGAAGGAAAGCTCCGGAGTGAATCTTCTTATCTCCTCCCCCCAGTTGAACACCAGGGAAGCGGGGCAGACCACCAGGGCTCTGCCGAGACGCCCTTCCTCCTTTGCCGAAAGGATCACACTGAGGATCTGCAGTGTCTTTCCCAGTCCCATGTCATCCGCCAGGATCCCGCCGAAGCCCGCGGTCTCCAGTGTCCTGAGCCAGCGGAAACCCTCTTTCTGATATTTGCGCATGATGCCTTCGACTGACCCGGGGATCGCGAATTCCGCGTCCCCGACGGAACGGAAGTCATCGATTATCTTTCTGAAACGGCTGTCCCTCTGGGCGTATATCCCCTCGTGCTCCCGCAGCATCCTGTCCACATACAGCGCCCTGTATGAGGGGATCTCCATTTTGCCTTCGACGAAATCCTTCAGTGATATGTTAAGGTCATCGAGCATCTCGCTGAGGGCCTCCACGGATTCGTCCTCCAGGCTTATGAAATCCCCGCCGGAAAGCCTGTGGTACTTTTTCCTGGCGCGGTAGCTTTCCAGCACTTCCCTGAGTTCCATCCTGGAAAGGTCGTCCGTGGTTATATCCAGCTGCATGATGCCCGAGCTCACGCTGACCCCCACGGATGCGGTGATCTTTCTGTTGAGCCTTATGGATGAAAAGCTGTCGGTGGCCCTGACCTCTCCGATGGTGTTCAGAAGGTCTATGCCCCCCATCAGCAGCTCATAGATCTTATCCTCGTCCCCGTCACCGATGAAGCATCCTCTTTCCTGGGAATAGACCGGAAGATACTTTTTCACCGCGTTTATGGCCTGCTGTTCTCTGAAGCTGTCCCTCAGCCCGTCCTCCACGGCGGCTGATACGTCAAAGATCTCATCGCCGTAGGCCGCTTTTATCCTGCACTCTATCACTCCCTCGTCGCTGTCGAGATAGAATACGATGGAGGAAGCGGGAGAAAGGCAGCTTCTGATCCGCTCTTCCCCCGATATCTCCACATCGAAGTGCTGTCTGATGCGAGGAAGCACGTTGTGGAAGAATGAACTGAGTTTTTTGCGGCCTATCAGGAAGATGCTGTCCTCCGCGTCCGGGAAGAAGGAATTGAGCCTTCTCAAGTATCCGTCCTCCGAACGGTTGAGCCTTCCGCCCTCATCGAGCCAGTAGACCCTGTCGCTGCCGCGAAAGAGTACCGGAGAGGATACGGAACAGATGAGAGCTGTTATAGGCTCATCCCCGTCAGTTTCCCTGGGCCGTACCTTCAGGGTCACGGGAGGATCCTTATCCTCCGTCCTGATATATTTTATCCTTCTGAGGGATGGGCTCCCCATGGTGATCTTCGCTTCCGTTTCCCTGCCCCGGATCAGTTCGAAGAAGCGCTCCAGCCTGGAGCCGTAAAGCA
>CADBPP010000155.1 GCA_902796565.1 uncultured Eubacteriales bacterium
GGCCTGGAAGGCATGGTGGAAAAGGACGCGTACTGCCCGGATATCCTGGTACAGGTATCCGCGGCCACCAGCGCCCTGAACAGCTTCAGCAGACAGCTGCTGTCGCGGCACATCCAGGGCTGTGTCAGAGATGATATCCTCAGCGGGGACGACAGTACTATAGATGAGCTCTGCCAGCTGCTGCAGAAGCTCATGAAGTAGACGGGACAAAAGGAGGAATTTATGAATCAGCAGTACATTGTAACGGGGATGACCTGCGCCGCGTGCCAGGCCCACGTGGAAAACGCGGTGTCAAAACTCCCGAACGTGGAATCCGTCACGGTCTCCCTTCTCACGAACTCCATGTCAGTGGACGGGACCGCCACGCCGGCCGAGGTGATCGACGCGGTCAGAAAGGCGGGCTACGGCGCCCAGATCAAGGGAGAATCACAGGAAAAGAAGAGCGGCGGCTCCATGAGCGCGAAGATCGCCGCGGAGGAGGACGCCCTGAAGGACAGGGAGACTCCGAAGCTCAAAAGACGCCTGATGTGGTCCGTCGTATGGCTCATCGTCCTGATGTATCTTACCATGGGCCACAACATGCTGGGATGGCCGGTACCGTCCTTCCTTGAGCATAACCATCTCGGACTGGCTCTCACCCAGATGATCATAACGGTGATCGTCATGTACATCAACAGGGACTTCTTCATTTCGGGCTTCAGGGGACTTTCCCGTCTCGCTCCGAACATGGACGCCCTGGTGGCTCTCGGATCTTCCGTATCCTTTGCATGGTCTCTGTACGTATTCTACAGGATGACATGGATGATCACCCACGGTACGCCCAACGCGGATCTGATGGGGATGTATCACGACCAGCTCTACTTTGAGACGGCGGCCATGATACCGGCTCTCATCACTGTCGGAAAGACACTGGAATCCATGTCCAAGGGACGCACAACGGATGCTCTGAAGAACCTTCTGAAAATGGCACCGAAGACCGCCGTGGTAGAGCATGAGGGGACACAGATAACAGTCGATATAGATGATGTCGTGCTGGGAGACATCTTCGTCGTCAGACCCGGCGAATCCATCCCGGTGGACGGAGTCATAACGGAAGGTTCCAGCGCGGTGGACGAATCCGCCCTTACCGGTGAATCGATCCCCGTGGACAAGGAAGTCGGCGACACGGTATCCGCCGCCACCATCAATCAGTCGGGATTCATCAAGGCCCGCGCCACCAGGGTGGGAGAGGACACCACCTTCTCCCAGATCATACAGATGGTCTCCGACGCCGCAGCCACGAAGGCCCCCATCGCCAGGATAGCCGACAGGGTCTCCGCCGTGTTCGTGCCTGCTGTCATCGGCATCGCCATAGTCGTGGCGGCGGGATGGCTCATAGCCGGAAGCAGCGTGACCTACGCCCTGGAGAGGGCCATCGCGGTCCTGGTGGTTTCATGCCCCTGCGCCCTGGGTCTCGCGACCCCTGTGGCGATCATGGTGGGCAACGGCATGGGCGCCAAAAACGGCATACTGTTCAAGACCTCGGAAGCTCTTGAGAGCGCCGGACGGGTCCAGATAATTGCTCTTGACAAGACCGGGACCATCACGGAAGGAAAGCCTAAGGTCACGGACATCGTTCCCGCGGAGGGGATCGATGAAAATGATCTTCTCGAAACGGCTTATTCCCTGGAACAGAAGAGCGAGCATCCCCTGGCGAGAGCTATCATCGAATACGGTGATGAAAAAGGACTGGAGGCCAGGGACGTCACGGATTTCGCGGCCCTCGCAGGAAACGGACTGGAAGGGAAGCTTTCCGGTTCGATGCTCCACGGAGGTTCCGGAAAGTTCATCTCATCACTGGTAGATGTCAGTGAGGACATTCTTTCAAAGTCCGACAGCCTCTCCGAACAGGGAAAGACTCCGCTGTTCTTTGAAAAGGACGGAAAGCTCCTGGGACTCATCGCCGTGGCGGACGTCATCAAGGAGGATTCCGCACGGGCAGTGAAGGAACTTCAGACCCAGGGCATCGAAGTGGTGATGCTCACCGGTGACAACGGGCGTACCGCTTCCGCCATAGGAAGCCAGGCAGGAGTGGACAAAGTCATCGCGGGGGTGCTCCCTGAGGGCAAGGAGGCCGTAATACGCAGTCTTCAGAAGCGGGGCAAGGTAGCCATGGTGGGCGACGGGATCAACGACGCCCCTGCTCTTACCAAGGCGGATACAGGGATCGCCATCGGCGCCGGTACCGACGTCGCCATAGACTCGGCCGACATAGTTCTGATGAATTCGAAGCTCACCGACGTGTCCGGAGCCATCAGGCTCTCCAGGGCGACCCTCAGAAACATCCACGAGAACCTGTTCTGGGCATTTGCCTACAACACACTGCTGATCCCCCTGGCTGCGGGGCTGTATCCCGGACTGGACATGAACCCGATGTGGGGCGCGGCAGCCATGGCAGTATCGTCGGTCACCGTGTGCCTCAACGCTCTGAGGCTGAACCTGTTCAGGGTCCACGACCCGTCGAAGGACCGCAGGCTCAGAAAGCCCGCTCTGCCGGAGAGCGAAGTCCCCGAAGAGGCAACGGAAGAAGCGCCTGTTGAGGCATGTGAGATCGAAAAAGCGCCCGCTGAAGCTTGCGGGATCGATATGAGCAAAAAAGCTCAGGAAGGAGAAAATGAAAACATGAACGAAACGACTGTACTGGTAAAGGGAATGACATGCGCCAACTGCGAAAGGCATGTGAAGAACGCTCTGGAGGCTCTGAACGGAGTAAGTGAGGCGACAGCCGATCATGAGACATGCAGGGTGCTCATCAAACACGATGCCCCTCTGGATGAAGAGGCAGTGAAGGCAGCGGTCACGGAGGCCGGTTATGAATACGCAGGGCTTGACTCTGATGCTCTCCAGGAGGAGACGATCATCACCGTCAACGGCATGAGCTGCGGAAATTGCGAGAAGCATGTGAAGAAGGCCCTGGAAGCACTGGACGGCGTCACGGAGGCGACAGCTGACCATGAGACCTGCAAGGTTGTCATAAAGCACACTTCTCCTCTTGATGAGGATGCTGTTAAGGCAGCGGTCACCGAGGCCGGATACGAGTACGCGGGGATCGACGCAGCGGGATGCACCGTCACAGAGACGACCATCACCGTCAACGGCATGAGCTGCGCCAACTGCGAGAAGCATGTGAAGAACGCTCTTGAGGCCCTGGACGGCGTCACGGAGGCGACAGCCGATCACGAGACCTGCAAGGTGGTGATAAAGCACACTTCTCCCCTTGACGAGGAAGCTGTTAAGAAAGCGGTCACCGAGGCCGGTTACGAATACGCGGGCAGCTCATCATGTTGCTGCTGCTAGGACATCGAAAAGTGATAATATCCCGATCAGGGGGGCTGCCGTCGGCAGCCCCCCTTTGCGAATAAAAGACGGCTGACTTTTACGGATCGTAAAAATCAGCCGAAATCAGTTATGTTGTCAGCCCTTCCGGATGGTGCTCAGATCTTGCTGAGGTACTCTTTGATCTCCCATTCCGTCACCTGGGTGCGGTACTTGTTCCATTCCATCTCCTTGGCGTGGATGAACTGCTTTCTCGCGTGCTCCCCGATGACGTCCATGAGGAAGCTGTCCTCCTTAAGAAGGTCAATGGCTTCCTTAAGATTGTCGGGAAGCATCCTGATGTTTCGGAGGGTCTTTTCCTGTTCCGTTATGTCGTAGAGGTTCGATGAGACCGGCTCCGGGGGCACCAGGCCCCGCTCGATCCCGTCAAGGCCGCTGGAGAGCACCGCCGCCAGGGCAAGGTACGGATTGGCGGAGGGATCCGGGCTCCTGAGTTCGATCCGGGTGGAGATGCCCCTTTTCGCGGGGATCCTGATAAGGGGCGAGCGGTTCTTGTGGGACCACGCTATGGACATGGGGGCCTCGAAACCCGGCACCAGCCTCTTGTAGGAATTGACCGTGGGGTTGGTGATGGCGGAAAAGCCTCTGGCATGTTCCAGGATGCCCGCCACGTAGCTGCGGCAGATGTCCGATAGTCCGTCGGGAGAAGACGTATCGCAGAAGGCGTTCACGCCATCCCGGAACAGGGACTGGTTCAGATGCATGCCGCTGCCGGCTCTGCCGAACACGGGCTTAGGCATGAAGGTGGCGTGAAGGTTGTTGGACTGGGCCACCACCCTTACCACCATCTTGAAGGTCATGATGTTGTCCGCCGCTGAAAGGGCGTCGGAATATTTGAAATCGATCTCGTGCTGTCCCGCTCCGCACTCGTGGTGGGAAGCCTCGATCTCAAAGCCCATCTTCTTGAGGGCCGTGACCATGTCCTTTCTTGCCTTTTCACCGTGATCCACCGGAGCCAGGTCGAAGTACTCCGCCTCGTCGTTGGATACGGTGGTGGGCTCTCCCTTTTCGTTCACCTTGAAAAGGTAGAATTCGCACTCCGGTCCCACGAACATCGCATAACCCAACTTTTCAGCCCTCATGATGGCTCTCTTGAGGATGTATCTGGGGCATCCTTCAAAGGGCTCCCCCTCAGTGTTGTAGATGTCGCAGATGAGCCTCGCCTCATTCGGTGCCCAGGGGAACACCTCGAAGGTATCTATGTCGGGATAGAGATACATGTCGGATTCCTCGATCCTGACGAAGCCGTCGATGGATGAACCGTCGAACATTATCTCGTTGTCCAGGGCCTTCTGGAGCTGCTCGATGGGTATGGATACATTTTTCATCGTACCGATGAGGTCCGTGAACTGCAGGTGGATGAACTCGATGTTCATCTCCCGGCATCTTCTGATAATGTCTTCCTTGGTGTGGACGTCCTTCATGTCGCCTCCCTGAAATGTCATATTTTGTATAATATTAACACATTTCTTCCCGTTTGGCATCATGAGCCTTAAAATATCGGGACAAAGATGCCGTAAAGACCCGGAAAGCCGATTAAACTATGTTAAAACAGAAGTCTATGCTATAATCATCTGCGGTCCGAAGCGGCCATTATAAAGAAATATCGGAGAAATACGGAATGGAAAACATTTCCGAAGCATACATGAAATGCGTAAGAGAGGATTCCTCCCTCAGGGATGAACTCTCTGAAATAAACGGGACGTTTGAAAGGGAAGCCCTCATCTACGGAAAGAGCCCGGTGAGATTTCTGAACGTGCCCCTCATGACCGGCACAAAGATGTACCGCGATCTTGAGAAGATCGCCCTTACCGCCTACGGCATCCTGGAGAAGATCGCGGCAGCCTTCGTGGCGGATCCCTCCTTCAGGGAGATGTTCGGGTTCCCGAAGATCATAAACAGGCTCATGATCGCGCCCTCTGGCTACAGCTGCGTGATACCGGTGATGAGGCTGGATCTTTTCTATGACGAAGAGACCGGTTCCGCCCGCTTCTGCGAGGTCAATACCGACGGCACCGGCAGTATGAAGGAGACCATGGACATCAATACGGCCCTCATGGATACGAAGGCCTTCGGGGAGTTCACGAAGGAACATCCCTTAAGATGCATACAGCTCTATGACGAGCTGGTGGATTCCATCCTTGATGTCTACAGAAGCTATGAATACCGCATAGACGATCCCGTGATAGCCATCGCGGACTATCCCGAGAACGCCTCCGTGCCGGAGATAAGCGTCATAAAGAGCCAGTTCGAGAAAAGGGGATACCGCTGCATCATAGCCACGGTGACGGAGTTCACATACATGCACAGATACCTCTACTACGGTGACACCAGGGTGGACCTGGTATACAGAAGGGCCACCACCGGCGAGATCGCTGAGCGCATCACCGAGTCCGAGGCATTCATCAAGAACGCCCTGGACGGCAGGACCGCGGTCATAGGGCACTTCATCACCCAGGCGGCCAACAACAAGATGCTCTTCGCCCTGCTGTCGAGAAAAGCGGTAACGGACCTGCTGACAGAGGAGGAGAACGCCTTCGTCAGAGAGCATTTCCCCTTTACCACCCAGCTCAAGAGCGGCAACTACGACTACAACGAGGTGCTGCACCACAAGGACCGCTGGGTCGTTAAGCCGAAGGATCTGTACAACGCTTCCCACGTCCATGTGGGATGCGACCTGAGCCAGGAGGAGTGGGAGGCGGCCCTCTCGGAAGGTCTGGAGAACGATTACCTGCTGCAGGAGTACTGCAGCCCCTATAAAAAGCCCAACAGCTTCTTCGATGAGGAGGGAAACCTGGTGGAGGATCTCTTCGGAACCATGATAGGACTGTACATGTTCAATGGGCATCTCTGCGGTCTTCTTGCCAGGGCATCCCGCAAGGGCATCATATCCGCGAAGGACGGGGGCTTCACCATGGGGACATTCCTTCTTGAGGAGGATAGGAACAATGAATAAGACCATAGTGATCGGAAGGATCGTGGGGGCCCATTCCATCCACGGAGAGATAAAGGTAAGGCCCATAACGGACGACCCGGCTCGTTTCAGGGATCTCAAGTACTTCCTGGCGGGGGACAGACGCTACGAAGTATCCTCTGTAAGGATGCACAAGGAGAACGTTCTGATCTCTTCCCCCGACATACCGGACCGCACCGCCGCGGAGGCCCTTTCGGGAAGTTACTGCGAGGTCCTGAGGGAGGACGCCGTGGCCCTCGGTGAAGGGGAGTTCTTCATAGAGGATCTGAAGGGCATCACCATCCGGGATATCTCGGGTTCCCCGGAGGGGACCATAACGGACATCATCCAGAGCGCGGGCACGGTGGATGTAATAGAGTACAAAGTAGGCAGGGACAAGTACCTGATGCCGTTCCTCAACGAGTACGTGACGCTCACGGATCCGGAGAATTCCATCATGATAGCGGATCTGTCAAAGGGGCTGAAGTCATGATCTACAACGTCCTGACCCTTTATACGGACCTGATAGACGAGTATTCCCGCACCGGAGTCATAGGCAGGGGAGTGGCCGCGGGAGCTCTTATGATAAACACGTTCAACATCCGCGACTATACCCTGGACAAGCACGGCTGCGTGGACGACTATCCCTACAGCGGAGGCGCCGGGATGGTCATGATGGTGCAGCCGGTGGAGTACGCGGTCAACGCCGCGAAGGCGGGCAGGGAAGACATCCCAGTCATATACTTCACACCCCAGGGAAAGGTGTTCGATTCCGCCATGGCAAAGAAGTATGCAGAAGCAGAGGAGCTCATCCTCCTGTGCGGTCACTTCGAGGGCATCGACCAGCGGGCTGTGGATATGTGCGTCACCGAGGAGATCTCCATGGGGGATTACATAGTGACCGGAGGCCACATAGCAGCCATGTGCTTCATGGACAGCGTGTCCCGCTACGTCCCGGGAGTACTGGGAAACAACGAATCCGCGGGGGACGAATCCTTCGAGAACGGCCTTCTGGAGTATCCCCAGTATACCAGGCCCTATGAGTACAAGGGTATGAAGGTCCCGGACGTACTGCTTTCAGGAAACCGCGCCGTCATAGAGCGCTACAAGAGGGAGGAGGCCGTGAGGGTGACCATGGAAAAGCGGCCGGACCTATTGGACAAACAGTCCTGAATGTATTGTCCCCAAAAGAAAACATATGAAAAAGATCCTGATACTGCTCATATGTGCCGTCCTCGCGCTGTCCCTCTGGGGCTGCGGGGAAGAAAAAGATGAGGAGCTTTCGCAGGAAAGCTCCGCCGGGACTTTCAGATTCAGCACCACGGACTTTGAGGGGAATCCCTTTTCGAGTTCCGATATCGAGGACTCTGTCCTGGTGATGATCAACATGTGGGAGCCCTGGTGCGGACCCTGCGTGGAGGAGATCCCTTACCTCGCGAAGCTGTATGACGAGTACAGAGACAAAGGGCTGCTGATACTGGGAGTGTTTTCTTCCGAAGACATGGACAGCGACGTGGAAAAGCTCATCGAGGAGTGCGGCATCCACTATCCCCTTATAAGGTGGACCAGGGAATTCAGACCCCTGGAGACGGGATATGTTCCCACCACGGTATTCATCAGCGGGAAAGGGGAGATACTCACGGAGGAGGCCATCATCGGCTCCGACAGCTACGAGGGATGGAAGGCCCTGATAGAGGAGTATCTCGAAAAGGTAAAACGATGATCCTGAGAAACCGTATCATATCCCTTTTACTGGCTCTGTCCATAGCCATGGCGGCCTGCGGCGTCGCTCTGGGACAGCATGAGAGCGTCAGAGACAAAGCCTCCAATATATGTACGGAGTGCATAGGCCTTGAATAGGAACAGACGCACGGCCGTCCAGGCATTTTTCACCCTTGTGCAGAACGCGAACCTCAGGGGCTTCTTCACCGGTAAGATCTACCGCGGAGAGCTGAAGAGCGTATGCGTCCCCGGGCTCAACTGCTATTCGTGCCCCGGCGCCCTGGGGGCCTGTCCCCTGGGAAGCCTGCAGCATTCCCTGACCTCGGGAGCATCCGGGTTCCCTTATTACGTACTGGGACTGATGGTCTTTTTCGGGGCTCTTCTGGGACGGGCCGTATGCGCTTTTCTGTGTCCCATGGGCCTTCTGCAGGA
>CADBPP010000156.1 GCA_902796565.1 uncultured Eubacteriales bacterium
ACTTCATTATAAAGTACGCAATAATTCGATGAAAGACATCGAATTGTGCGTTAAAGCGTATTATAATTCGCCCCTGGATGTATGAAAAAGAGAAAGAGATATTTGATGAATCAGCAGTATTGTAACAATCGAACTCCGAATATACATTTTATTACGTCCGACAGACGTACTATAGCCGTGATTGTACAGTAGAATGTGTTTCGACGGTTCCACTGCATACTTCCCATCAGATCTTGGAAGGTATGCGGGGGAGCCGTCGAATTGCTTTGATATGCGGCATCATTCTCCAGCGCTGCAGAGGTCCGCCCTTCCCATCTGAATCTTCAACACATTCAGATGGGAGGTAAAAAAGATGCACGACAAGAAAAGCATCTACTCACTCAATAAGCAGGATCCGGACGCTATCGTCTATACCGATGCAGACAAGCATACGATCCGCTTGACCCGGGAGGACTTTGATACGGAGGCTGACTTCCTCAAATGGAAAGCCTGGTCTGACGAAAATTACCATGAGATGGAAAAGGAGGACCATGTTCAGAGGAATCATACCGTACCGTTGGACAATGTCTCTTACAAGGCAGGCACCACGGATTCTCCGGAGATCACGATTCAGCGGCGCTATGAGAAGGGCGAAAGAGATCGTTATACGGCAGAGACCGTGATCCGTATCAAGGGTCAATTGACTGAAAAGCAGTTTCGCCGTCTCTGGCTGTACTGCGTCAGCGGTATGACCGAGCAGCAGATCGCTGAGCGTGAGAATGTGGGACAGCAACGTATTTCCAGGTCTATTATTACTGCAGTAAAAAAGATAAAAAAGTCTTTTGAAGGACGCAAAACAGGGGGTAAAAAAAGGCTTTAAACGGCGATAGTTGAAGGACGCTTTTCCACGTTGCTTCACAGACGTTGAAAACTGAATATACAGTGATATAGGCACGAAACCCGCGTGATAGCGGCATGGGGTGCGACGCCAGGACGACAGCTCTGGGAGGTGAAGAGCAAGCTGTCTGAGCGACCAACGCTTGCCTCAGACCCGGTTATGGCAGACCGGGCGCGATGACAGCGCGGGGGATAATGAAACTTGCTCACGCCCGTCCATAGACTTGAGACGGAGCCCTGGGGTGTTCGCCAGGCTTACAAGCAGCGGCACACCGGAGCTATGACAGCCTTGCCGGAGGCGGCCTGTATCACTCCCAGCGCCGGGGATGCGTGGCAAATACGGCGACGTAGCAGAAGCATCTGAAGAAAGGGACAGCCGTACCCCTTGCTCCCTATGTACAGGAAGAACAATGACGGGATACGACTGCCCCTTTTGTATAATTCATGTTCATGCGTGGACAATAGTACCGGGAGGTGATCATTTGAAGCAAAATCGCATTGTGATCAACCATGTCACGTATGAAGTCCATCGCGTTTATTCCGGAGACGCTTCCGTCGCCAATCTGATCAAGGAGCGTCTGCGAATTCGGCAGGAGTTTCCAGGCCCGTTACCATTGACAGGACAGGGCGCTGGAAAATATAATGACGGCAGTGGGTCGATTCTGTCGGAGGAGGTCTTATGAAAACCGACAGATTGACGATTGCTTTTGCTTACCTGCGGCTGTCCCGAGAGGAGGCCAGAGGTGGGGAGTCTTCCAGTATCACCAACCAGCGCAGCATCATCGAAGCCTACTGCAAGCAGCACGGGATCAACCTGGTCCGCACCTTTGTAGACGATGGCTGGTCCGGCGGAAACTTCGAGCGGCCGGACTTTCGGAACATGATGCGCCAGCTTGAGGAAGGCATGGCGAACACAGTCATCACCAAGGATCTGTCCCGGCTGGGACGTGATATGGGAGAGGCCAGCTATTACGCCGAGCAGTTCTTCCCGGAGCATGGCATCCGTTATATCGCCATCGCAGACAACTTCGACACGGAGCACGAGAACATCATGGCCCCTTTCCAGTTTGCCATGAACGAGGTCTATCTCCGGGACGGTTCCCGGAAGGTCAAGGATGTGCTGCGGAACAAACGGGAAAACGGAAAATACTGCGCCTGTCCGCCCTTCGGCTACAAGAAGGAACCAACGGACAACAACCACCTGATCCCGGACGAGGTGACCGCGCCCATCGTGCAGAGGATCTTTGACAGAGCCGCTGCCGGAGATTCCTCCCATAAGATCTCCGACGAACTGAATGAGGACGGGATCATCCCTCCACTAAAGTATCGTGTGCTGTATCGAGACGAGTTCAGCGCCCAGGGCGCTTCCTACGCTTCGGACTACTGGAACCATACCACCGTCAAGCGTATCCTGAAGAATCAGGTCTATCTGGGCCACACCCTTCTGGGGAAAAGCCGCAAGGTAAGCGTAAAGTCAAAAAAGAAAGCCAAGGTCCCTAAGCAGGACTGGACGGTGACAAAAAACACCCACCTTCCCCTGGTTTCCCAGGATGTCTTTGACCGGGCACAGGAAAACATGGGCCGCAATACAAGAGCCTATCAGTCCTATGACCATGTGCGCAAGAGTATCTTCTCCGGTGTCGTGGTCTGCCAGAAGTGCGGACATGCCCTCTGCTCCTGCGGGACCGTCTACAAGGGAGAGCGGGAAAAATACTGGTATCTCTCCTGCACACAGCAGAGAAAAAGCGCACCGAAGCCCTGTTCCGGCGTCCGTATCCGGTACGCTGATCTGGTGGAGCTTGTCCGCCAGGAGCTCAACGCGCTCCTTTCCCTCACAGAGGAAGAAATGGATGCAATCGTGAGAGAGGTGGTTGGTCAACAGTCCAATGAGAAGTCCAGGAAAGAGCGAAGGCGCAAACAGGAGAAAGCCAGGGCTAGGCTCGGGACCATCGGCAAGATCATCACAAAGCTCTACACGGACAACGCGGAGGGCCGCCTGGCAGATGACCGCCTGTATTCCATGGTATCCGACCTAGAACAGGAGGCGGACGGCTTGAATGAGTTTCTTGCTGAAACGGAGGAAGCCAACCCCGAGGAAGAGACGCAGGCCAACTATGACCGCTTCTTCGATCTGGTCAGGCAGTATACGCACATTGAGGAACTGGACCAGGAGACGGTTCAGACCTTCATTGAGCGGATCGAGGTCGGGCCCAAACTGCTGCCTGACGGAACGGAAAAAATCATCCACCGAAATCAAGCGTACCGGCAGAGCGTCCGCATCTATTACAAGTTCATCGGAGAGATGGAGGGTGAAGCTGTGCGGAATATGCCTCAAAAGGTAAGTATCTAAACAAAATAAGCATTAATGTCCAGTAAATATCCCGAAAATGGCCCATTTTAAGATGGAAGAGAGACACCAAGGGAGGTGGGCGTCACCCTGAACAAGGGCTACAACGGCTCCCTGACCTCCCGAGAGGCCGGGCCCATTGGATGCCGGATGGTGAAGAAGATGTGCCCCGAACGAACTTTGAGATACATACGGACGGACCGGACGGCGGAAGGGCATGAGGTCAGCGTCAGGTACATAGGAAAGATTACGGGATAACAGCAGACCCGCCCTGGCAGAAATGTGCCGGGACGGGCCTG
>CADBPP010000157.1 GCA_902796565.1 uncultured Eubacteriales bacterium
AAAGAGGCTAATCCGGTCATGCAGGAGCATGTCGCAAAAGGTGAGCTGGGCGTTAAGACAGGGAAAGGATACTACGACTACACAGGTGATCAGGGAAGCCAGATCGAAAAAGCATTCGAAAGGCGGCTGATCAGACAGATGAAGGCCAGCCGGGAGTATACCGGGAAATGACAAGGAACATGAAACGATATAATGTCATTGTCATATATGATGCGGACGAAGAAAACCTCCTGATGTGTCACAGGGCAAAGGATCCCTACAAGGGCATGCTGAATTTTGTAGGTGGAAAGGTCGAACCGGGCGAGACGGAAGAAGAAGCGGCATACAGGGAACTCTTTGAGGAAACGGGGATCACCAGGGATGACATCCGTCTTACTCATGTGATGGATTTCCGGTATTATCTGGCTGATATGGAACTGGAGATCTATTCCGGAAAGCTGATGCAGCCAGTCCCGCTCATAGAGGAGGTTAATAAGCTGATCTGGATCAGCAGGAAAGAAAACTTTTGTGATATGGAGCGATTTGCGGGCAACTGCAATATCGAGCATATCCTTCAGATGGTAGATCTGTTCAGGAGCGAGTCATTAAAGACCAGATGAGGGACACAGAGGGATGACACAGAGGACACAGAGGGACGGTCCTTTTGTGCACCTTTTTGTGGTAAAAAAGCCGCGTACTTAATGGGTTCTATGCAAGGAGAACAACACAAAAGGACCGTCCCTCTGTGTTGTGAGGACATAATTATGCTGGAATATTATGCAAAAGCGATCGACAATGATAAGTACAGCCTCGGCGAGAGCCCGTACTACGATCCGCGGTATCAACGCTGCTCCTGGGTTGATATCGATCAAAACAGGCTGTGGACGATGCGGAACGGAAAAAAGGAATGCTTCCAGTTTGATCAGCCGATCGGCGCGGCTGTCCCGTTAAAGGATTCCGATGGGTTCATGCTTGCGGCAAAAGACGGACTCTATATTCTGAAGGATGGAAAAACAGAACGTATCGTAGACCTGAGTGATATCTACAAGCCGTACTGGCGTTCTAATGACGCAAAAGCGGATGGAAGCGGCAGACTATGGTTCGGCGCGTCTGTAGGGGATGATCTCCATGAGGCAGAAGGGAATCTGTACTGCTTTGAAGGACAAAGTGTCCGATGCATGCAGGCTGGTACGAAGATCTCAAATGGGATGGCATGGAGCAGTGACGGGAAGCTTTTTTATTTTTCGGATTCCCTGGAGCACGCTGTGTTTTGTTACGATTATTGCGAAGAAGACGGGGCAATCTCAGGAAGACGCGTGCTGTTCGAGGTGGAAAATGGCCTTCCGGATGGCATGTGTATTGATGGCGATGATAATCTTTGGGTTGCTGTATGGGGAGGAAGGCGGATCGAGAAACGCGATCCGTTAACGGGAGAGTTGCTGGCTTTGGTAAATGTGCCGGCCGAACATGTGACATCGTGCTGTCTGGTCAGAGAAGCCAGCGGAACGGCGTTGTTTATTACTTCGTCCGGGGATGGCCTCTCAGGAGAATACGACGGATGCTTATTCACCTGTCATGTCGATGCTCCGGCGGTGGACCCGGATTATGCATAGAGGCCAATACAGAAGGATGACACAGAGGGACGGTCCTTTTGTGCACCCTTTTTTGGAAAAAACCGCGTAGTTAGTGGGTTCTTTGCAAGGAGAACGACACAAAAGGACCGTCCCTCTGTGTTAAAGTGATGAGAGAGAAGGAATAAATGAACATGGATAATGCAGAACTGAATCCGGGCGGGTATGTGTTTATCTCACATTCGCATCAGGATATCAAAAAAGTCAGACAGATCCGGAATGCCATGGAGGAAGAAGGATATGAACCGTTGTGTTTTTATCTGAAATGTCTGACTGATGAGGATGAGATCGAAGGCCTGATCAAACGGGAAATCGATGCAAGGGAATGGTTTGTGTATATCGACAGCCCGAACTCCCGGGCATCCCGGTGGGTCGCAAAAGAACGGGAATACATTGCATCCCTGAGTGGTAAACAGATCGTGACGATCGATCTGGAGAAAGAGGGATCCATGCAGGAGGTTTCCAGAAAGCTGATCAGAGGGCTGAGAGTCATGATCGCTTATGGAACTGCGGATCAGGAGCTGGCAAATGCATTTCGCGATGCTTTTGCGGAAAAGGACATGCAGGTGATCCTGGATGCGTGTGACCGGTCGGACCTTGAAATCCGGAATGCTGAAGCTGTGGCGGAAACGGGATGCGTATTGGTATTACTGAGTGACCACGGACTTCAGGACAGATTCCTTGACAGGATTGTGTCTGAAGCAGCGGCATCGGGCTCGATCCTCATTTTCGTAATTGCAGCAGGATATGAAGTTTCCGATCATGAAAATAAGCTGCTTCAGAATTGCGCGGGAAAGTATTATTTAAATAATCCGCTCTCTGACGGACAGATCGCTGAGATCGTGCGGAGAGTAGAGGCGGATGTGACCCATGATCTCAGAAAGGCTTTTTCGGAAGCTCAAAGCCACAGTGAAGTTGAAGCCTATTATCTGAAAAACCAGGCAGATCCGGAGGCGGAAAGATTGGCCCGGGAAGCTCAGGACCGGCTCGATGAAGAACAGCGGATCAAAGACGATATCCTGGAAAGCATCGAACGAGGGACGATGAAAATGACGGAAGAGCTCAGGAAGTATCTTGAGGAGTGAGCAGAAAGGGAAATCTTTGAAAGGAAACGACCTTCAGCGGGTATTATTGAAACTGATCGGTATAGCTGCATGTGTGGCTATAGCTGTTGTTGTGATCGTCCTG
>CADBPP010000158.1 GCA_902796565.1 uncultured Eubacteriales bacterium
GCCTGGGCAAGGCCGGCGAACCATCCCGCTGCCAGAAGAGGATTGAGGGATGTTATGGGGGCAGCGACGAACGCCGTCAGCACCGAGAGAATATGTCCGCCGCACAGCAGAACCCCAAGGGCTGAGAAGGTCCCGTTGTAGATTATCCACTGCTTAAGCTGTTCAAGGAACGATCCGGTGTCCTTAGCAGCGGTAAAAGCGAACATGGCGATGATAAGGGCGGGAATGATCCATCCGATGATCCTTCCTCCGATACCGGGCGCAGGGACCGTATCGATCTCCTTTATCCTCTCCGGAGAGGATCCTTCCTTTATATATGTATCTATCCCGATGGTGTGGGCGGCCCCCACCACTGCCACCACAGTGTCTCCGGGGGCGTTACGGATGCCGTTCGCCAGGTACTCATCCCTCTCGTCCACAAGGTAGCGCTTGAGCTCCGGGAAGCTCCCGGAGAGCTCTCCCATCGCCGCTTCCAGCATGTCCCGGGTCTTTAAGTTCTCAAGATCCTCATCTGTGATCTCCTCGTCGTCCACGAAGCTGAAGATCAGGTTGAACAGAAGCTTCATCTTCCCGATAAAGCTCATTTTCCTCCAGATCCGCAGAAACGTGGTCCGGATGTTCCTGTCTATGGTCACGATATCGGCTCCGGTCTCCTCCGCGGCCCTGATCGATGACATCATCTCCTGGCCCACCTGGGAATTGAGCTTCCCGCCGAGTCTTTTCTGATAGCTTGAAAGTATTATGTTCGCCAGAAGGAACGCCACCCTTTTCTGCTTGATGACATCCACTATGTCCGTGTCGCTCCACTTTTTGGGGTTTTTGAGATTATTGAGCCTTTCGCTGTCCAGTTCGATGCATACGCTGTCGGGGCGTACTTCCTTTATCAGGCTGTAGGCCTCCTCCGCGCTGGCGCCGGATACATGGGCGGTCCCCAGTACATATATCTTTTTTCCGTCAATAGTGTATTCAGTTACGTTCGAATCCATTTTGTCCTCTTTTCGCCGTACCATTATACTGTATCGGCGCACCTCAGTGAAGTCCCGCGGGGCAAAAATCGCATCCTTCCCAATAATGTATTCCCTTTACAGAGAAGAAAACGGGTTTCCCACGATAATGACCGGAAGCAGGTGCTTTCGGGTCCTCTCCTGCAGGACATGCTTTTTCCCCTTTTTTCTGTCTTGCGCCCGCCTCTTCACCCATGAACTATCCTCCTGCGCGGATCTATGAGGAAAACGCGGATATGTCCTTTTCGTCCGGCAGAGCCTGCCGGAGCTCCCTTGACCGGCATGATCCTGTACAGTTCGCCCCAAAGTTAATATTTCGGCATCCTGTGGGCCCAAAAGACTTGACAACTTGCATTTTATTAAGTAATATGGTAAAAATGTTTATTATAAAAAACATTTTTAGCTATTCTACCAATTATATTTTGCGGAGGAAAATAATGAAAAGATTTGTATCTGTCCTTCTCATTCTTCTCCTTTGCCTGTCCGTATTCGCGTGCGGAGCAAAGGATGACAAGAAGGATAACCCCAACGGAAACGTTGTCGAAGGCAACGTCATCTATGTAGGCGTTTTCGAGCCCACCACCGGTGAGAACGGCGGCGGCGGAATGCAGGAAGTCCTGGGTATCCGCTACGCCCACAGCCTCTTCAACACCGTTACCATCAACGGCACCGAATATGAGATCGAGCTCGTTGAAGTCGACAACCAGTCCGACAAGACCGCTGCCGTCACAGCAGCCCAGACACTGGTGTCATCCAACGTCATTGCGGTCCTCGGTTCCTACGGTTCCGGAGTCTCCATCGCCGCCGGCGAGACCTTTGCCAACGCCAAGGTCCCCGCAGTGGGAGTTTCCTGCACCAATCCCCAGGTCACCGAAGGCAACGACTGGTACTTCAGAGTATGCTTCCTCGATCCCTTCCAGGGCACCGTAATGGCCAGCTATGCATGGGATCAGGGCTACACCAAGGCAGCCATCATCAGCCAGAACGGCGATGACTACTCGACCGGCCTTGCCGCATACTTCAAGATCGCCTTCGAGAAGCTCGGCGGAGAGATCGTAGCCGAAGAGACATATCAGACCAACGAGACAGACTTCAACGCCATCCTGACCAAGGTCAACGCCAGCGGAGCGGAAGTCCTCTTCGTACCTTCATCCATCCAGACAGCCACACTGCTGCTGCCCCAGGCAAAGGCCCTCGGAGTAACGGCACACATCATGGCCGGCGATACATGGGAGAACGAGACCATCATCTCCGACGCCGCTGAGGGAGTCACATTCTCCACCTTCTTCGATGAGAACAACGACGCCAACGAGATCGCCAAGGAATTCGTTGCCGGATTCAAGGCATGGCTGAACGCTGATCCCGAGAACCTGAAGCTCAACGGCGGCACCGACGGAGTCGCTGCTGTTTCTGCCCTCGGATTCGACGCGTACATGGTAGTATATGAGGCTCTCCAGAATCTGGCAGACACCAATTCAGTCGCGATGCGCGATGCTCTTATCGCCACCGACTACATGGGAGTCACCGGTTCCGTCACCTTCAACGAGGTGGGAGACGCAAACAAGGATACTGCGTACATCAAGACCGTCCAGGGAGGAAAGTTCGTATTCATCAAGACCCAGGTCGCCGAATAATACTCATCCTAACAAAGTGACAACGGCGGGAGCGGTTAATACTCCCGCCTTTTCTTTATTACTGAACCGTACAGGGTAGGACTATGTCATTAACCACATTTTTACAGCATTGTCTGACCGGCATATCCATAGGCAGCATCTACGCTCTGATAGCCATAGGATATACCATGGTCTACGGTATACTGCGTCTGATCAATTTCGCCCACGGCGATATCTTCATGATGGCGGCGTACTTTATGATATTTGCCATGGTGGACTTCATGATCCCGTGGTACATATCCTTTATTATAGTGATCGCGGGGACGATCCTTCTTGGCATCCTCATCGAAAGGATAGCCTACGCTCCGCTGAGGAGCTCCCCCCGTATGTCCATAATGATTTCCGCTATAGGAGTTTCGTACTTCCTGCAGAATCTCGCGACGTATCTGTTCTCGGCCCTGCCGAAATCATATCCGTCGATACCGTTTCTGAACAATACGATAAAGCTCGGAGAAGTGTCCACCTCGCTGGTAACTTTCATCACACCGGTGCTCACGGTGGCGCTCGTCTTCGTGCTGATCTTTCTTATAAACCACACTAAGATAGGTATGGCCATGAGAGCCGTCTCCAGGGATTTCGAGACATCGAAACTCATGGGCATCAAGATCGACAGGGTCATAAGCATCACCTTCGCCATCGGATGTTTCCTGGCGGCGGTGGGAAGCGTACTGTACTTCACTCCCCGCCCAAGTGTTTATCCCCTGGCGGGCTCCCTGCCTGGCCTCAAGTGCTTCATAGCGGCCGTGTTCGGCGGCATAGGCTCCATCCCCGGAGCGGTGGTGGGAGGCTTCATCATCGGCCTCTCGGAGACCTTCATTAAGGCACTGGGCTATTCCGAATATTCCGACGTGTTCACGTTCATACTGCTCATCGCGGTGCTGCTTATAAGGCCCACGGGACTCTTCGGTGAGAAAACGGAGGAAAAGGTATGAAAAAGCGCACAAAACTTATTCTTGATCTCCTTCTCGCCGCCGTCGCCGTCGCTCTGCTGGTGACGGTGGACATGACCACAAAATCCACGTCAATGCTGCGCACCGTACTGCAGATGGGCTCCATCTACGCTCTGGTGGCGGTCTCCATGAACCTCCTTAACGGCTTTACGGGCCTCTTCAGTCTGGGTCAGGCGGGCTTCATGGCGGTGGGGGCCTATACCTTCGCCATCATCACCATCCCGGTGAACGCCAAGGGAGGAGTGTATTATCTCTACGGCGTGAACGACGCCATCAAGAACATCGCACTGCCGGTGATCCCGGCACTGATCATCGCGGGACTGGTGGCGGCCCTTTTCGCATTCCTGATAGGAGCCCCGGTCCTTAAGCTGAAGAGCGACTACTTTGCCATAGCCACTCTGGGCTTTTCCGAGATCGTCAGGATGCTCATCGCCTCCAGCGGTCTTGTCACCATAACCAACGGGAGCTTCGGCCTCAAGAAGATCCCGGGCTTTGACAGCTTCTATTCACCGTTCATCGTATCAGCCGTGTGCATAGCGCTGATCGTGCTCATCATAAACTCCTCCTACGGAAGGGCCTTCAAGGCCATAAGGGAGGACGAGATAGCGGCGGAAGCCATGGGAATAAACCTGGCCAGGACCAAGATCCTCGCCTTTGTCATCAGCTCGTTCTTCGCCGGAATCGGAGGAGCACTGCTGGCCCAGTATCTGGGAGCCATCACCTCCACCACCTTCCCGGTGAAGCTCACCTATGACATATTGCTGATCGTGGTCATCGGAGGCATGGGCTCCGTAACGGGAAGCATCATTTCCTCCTTCCTGGTGATCGCCGGCAAGGAATGGTGGCTGCGCTTCCTGGATCAGGAGCACTACATCGGTTCCTTCAGGGTGCCCCTTTTAAAGAGCGGCTTCAGGATGGTGGTCTTCTCCGTGGTGCTCATGGTGGTGGTCCTCTTCTTCAGAAGGGGCATAATGGGCAACAATGAATTCAGCTGGGAGAGGATCGCGGCAAGATTTGCCGGAAAGAAGAAAACTTCCGAAACGGAGGCGGGCAAATGAGCGACAACATCCTTGAACTGAAAAACATCACCATGCAGTTCGGCGGCGTGGTGGCCGTGGACGATTTCTCCATGGACGTGAAAAAGGGAAGCATAACCGCCCTTATCGGACCCAACGGAGCCGGAAAGACCACGGTCTTCAATACCATCACAGGGGTATATCATCCCACAGCGGGAGAAATATTCTTCGACGGGCAGAGGATAATCTCCGGCCGCCCGGAAGGCAAAATGAAAAAGCTCTACGCGGGAACGAACAAAAGCTTCCCCGACAAGGCGGAGTACAAGACACCGGACAGGCTCGCGTATCTCGGCATCGCCAGGACCTTCCAGAACATCAGGCTCTTCTCGGACCTTACGGTATTCGAGAACGTCCTCATCGCCAAACATATGAGGGCAAAGCAGAACATCTTCTCCGCCACTCTGAGACTCAATTCAAAAGAGGAAAAGAGGATGCGCGACGAGGCGATGGAGCTATTGGAAATACAGAACATGGCCCATCTGAAGGACGAGAAGGCTTCCAGCCTTCCCTACGGCATGCAGAGAAGGCTGGAGATAGCCAGGGCACTGGCTACGGATCCGAAGCTTCTTTTGCTGGACGAGCCCGCCGCGGGCATGAATCCTCAGGAGACGCTGGAACTGACGGCCTTCGTTTCCGATATCAGGGACCGCTACGATCTGTCGGTGCTTTTGATCGAGCACCACATGCAGATCGTCATGGATATCTCCGATATGATCTACGTACTGGACTTCGGCAAAAAGATCGCCCAGGGCGTTCCCGACGAAGTACAGAACGACCCGCATGTTATAGAAGCTTATCTGGGGGTGGATGAAGATGTTGCTGAAAATTAATGATCTTAATGTTAGCTACGGCGCCATCCACGCCGTAAGGGGCATCAGCTTCGAGGTGGAGGAAGGCAGCATCGTGACCCTGATCGGCGCCAACGGCGCCGGGAAGTCCACCACGCTGAAGGCCATAGCGGGCCTTCTGGCACCCGAAAGCGGCACCATAGAGTACTGCGGCGAGAACATCGCGGGCATGGACGCCACGGACATCGTAAAGAAAGGCATCACCCTGGTGCCCGAAGGCAGAAGGATCTTTTCCGACCTTTCCGTACTGGAGAACATAAAGATAGGGGCATATCTCAGAAAGGACGATCTCACCGAAGACATCGAGACGGTATATTCCCTGTTCCCCATCCTCAAAGAGCGCAACTGGCAGCAGGCCGGAACCCTCTCCGGAGGCGAGCAGCAGATGCTGGCCGTCGGCAGGGCCCTTATGAGCAAGCCTAAGCTGATAATGATGGACGAGCCCTCCCTGGGCCTCTCCCCCATCTATGTCAAGAACATCTTCGATATCATAAGGAAGATCAGCTCCACCGGAGTCACGATCCTTCTTATCGAGCAGAACGCCAACATGGCCCTCAAGATCGCCGACAGGGCCTACGTTCTGGAAACGGGGCTCATCACCATGGAGGGCACGGGTCAGGAACTGCTGGAGAACCAGAAGGTCAGAGACGCTTATCTCGGACACTGAGATATTCCGGGACATTTTAAAAGGACTGCGAAGGCAGTCCTTTTTTATCATCGACAGTATTACGCTTTCTTCGGTTCTCTGAGGGGCGGCTTCTCCTTTTTCCATATGCTCTTCACGGTGAAGACGCCCAGAGCCACAGCCAGGAAGTAGTAGCACAGAAGCCCTGGCTTCGTCTCCATGAACTCCGCGAAATGAGGTATCTCGATAATGAAGTTCGACAGATTGAAGAATGAATGCATCAGTATCGGCACGATGATGTTCTCGTACCTGGAGTAGGCCTTCGTGATGATATATCCCATCAGGAAGGTGTACATCATCTGCAGCGCGCTTCCCAGGTGCATCACCCCGAAGAGTATGGCGGTGAGCATCACCGCGTCCTTTTCATCCATTATGCCTCGCAGACGGTTGAATAGCACACCCCTTACCATTATCTCCTCGGAGACCGGAGAGATGAGACCCAAAAGAAGCATGTCGAGGTAAACAGTCCCCGTGAACACCGGTGATATGGCGTCCTCATTGGCGGAGATGTATTCGGAGATATCGAAGAAGCCTCCGACCATCACCAGGAGCACGTCCACGGCGAGAAATATGGCTATTCCGTATACCGCGGCCTTTATCAGGTCCATGGCTGCAAGACGGTTCTCATATATGAGCTCATGCTCCCTGCGCTCGTTTCGGAGATAGCCCGGCATAAGGATCGCGGTAAGCACGAGACACATCGCGGCCTCCAGCTCGAAGGCGTAGCGGAGGGAATACTCCATGGCAGTCTCCACGGAAAGGGGCGTGGATAGATCCAGTCCATGATATCTGGACATGATGAACACGAATGCCGTGGATACCGCCAGGTTCACTGCATAGAATATGAATACTGGACTCAGAGCGTACATGACCCCGCGGGGCCTGTTCTTTTTTTCCATAAGAAGAGTATAATACATAAGAGCCCGGTATCCAAAAATATGTTGGAACAATTGCTTTTTTATGTCTTCAGTCTTCAAAAAACCGAAGGATTCTTCTTGACATTCTTCCTCCCTGTGTAATATAATAAATCGCTGTGTAAAAAACACGGCTGTATCCGCATGTAAAGGGTAACTAAGTCCCCCGGGCACCCTGATGCAGCGAGATTGGATAGCGGAGGTAAAAACAAATGTATGCAATCATCAGGACAGGCGGTAAGCAGTACCGCGTACAGAAGGGTGACGTTATCGATGTAGAGAAGATCACCCCGGCAAGAGCGAATCAGAAGACTTACAAGTTCGACGAAGTACTTCTTCTGGACGATGACAAGAAGGTCTATGTGGGAGCTCCCACGGTAGCCAACGCACAGGTCGAAGCAAAGATCGTGGAGCAGGGCAAGAGCGAAAAGGTCATCGTCTACAAGTACAAGGCCAAGAAGGACTACAGAAGAAAACAGGGTCACCGTCAGCCGTACACCAGGCTCGAGATCACAAAGGTCGGTCTCAAGAGCGAGAAGGCTGAAGCGGAGGAGTAATTAGGGGGACACCCTTGATACGGGCATGTTTTCACTTTGAGGAGAGCACACAGAAGATCCTGGGAGCTGACATCTCCGGCCATGCCGGGATGGATGAATACGGATACGATATCGTGTGCGCCAGCGTATCGTCCCTGGTCATCGCAGCCATCAATGGCCTGGAGGAATATGTACAGACCGATGTGAAGGCAAAGGTGGAAAACGGGACGACATCCTTCACCATTGATGAGGATGACGCGCTGAAGAGCACTCAGGCCCAGGCCATAGTCAATACCCTGTATCTGGCTATGCTGGGACTCGAGGACGAGTACGAAGATTACATAGAAGTTACAATTACGGAGGAATAAGCAGATGATTAGATATACTCTTGACAACTTACAGTTATTCGCCCACAAGAAAGGTGTGGGAAGTTCCAAGAACGGCCGTGACAGCGAGGCAAAGAGACTCGGAGCCAAGAGAGCCGACGGTCAGTTCGTTCTGGCAGGAAACATCCTTTACCGCCAGAGAGGCACCCATATCCATCCGGGCCTCAACGTAGGCAGGGGCGGAGACGATACTCTGTTCGCGACGGCTGACGGGATCGTGCGTTTCGAAAGACTCGGCAAGGACCGCAAGCAGGTAAGCGTTTATCCTGCGGAGGCCAAGTAAAATTCACACATTTGGGAGAAGGAAGCGGAAAGCTTCCTTCTTTTTTTATCGGGCCCCGGGGTCTTTCACGCTGCGGCCAGACAGGCTGAAATCCTTAAAATTTACGTATTTTTGCGGGAGCTATTGACCGAAAAGACCATTGACAGTAAAATTATTTTTATGGTGCGGACTTCATATGCGCATGCCCAAAGCATGCGTAATCAGCACAGTAAAACGGCAGTGCCCCAGGGAGGTACAAGGGACGGCCGTTAGCGCCAGGACCATTCAAAGGTCGACGAGGTATGGCAGTTATCGAAAGACTCGGCGGATGCTGCCACGGCCCGGACGGGTCGTAAGAAGGAAAGCAAAAAGCAGAATAAAAACTGTAACAGAGGTTCCCTTCACCGTCAAATATGATATGGTGCCCCTCCGCACCGGTATCGGGGATACCGAGACCTCAGGGCACTGTAAGGAGTTACAATGTATACCATCAATGATTTATTCGATCTGGAGCATACCCTTGCCGCGGATTACCTAAGAGGTTTTACCTATCCCTGGGAAGCTCTTTCCGGGATAAAGGAGCTCATAGTCTCCCTGGGTGAAAAGCTTGGAGACGATTATGAAGAGGTATCGCCGCAGGTATGGGTCCATAAAACCGCCACGGTATTCCCCACCGCGTATCTCGGAGCCCCCTGCATCATAGGGCCCCGCAGCGAGGTGAGGCACTGTGCCTTCATCCGCGGATCCGCCCTGGTGGGAGAAGACTGCGTCGTCGGGAACTCGGTGGAGCTGAAAAACGTCATCCTGTTCGACCATGTGCAGACTCCCCACTATAATTACGTGGGAGACTCGATCCTCGGCTACTACAGCCACATGGGGGCGGGTTCCATCACATCCAACGTCAAGAGCGACAAGAAACTGGTGGTGGTGCACAACGGCACCGAACAGATCCAGACAGGCATAAAGAAGTTCGGCGCCATGCTTGGCGACTACGTGGAGGTGGGCTGCAACGCGGTATGCAATCCCGGTACCGTCATAGGCCGCCACAGCAACGTCTATCCCACTTCCTGCGTAAGAGGAGTGGTGCCCGAAAACTGCATCTGGAAGGACAACGGCGATATCGTGGAGAAATACACGGAATAGACCAATGAAAGGAAGAAATATATATGAGAGTAATTATTCAGCAGGATTACGACAAAATGAGCAAATGGGCGGCGGACTACATCGCGGATAAGATCAGAGCCCATAAGGAGGACCGCCCCTTCGTACTGGGACTGCCCACCGGTTCATCCCCCATCGGCGTATATAAGGAGCTCATCAGGCAGAACCGCTCGGGAGAGCTGTCCTTTGCCAATGTCGTCACCTTCAACATGGACGAATATGTGGGACTTCCCCATGAGCATGATCAGAGCTACTGGTATTTCATGCATGACAATTTCTTTGATCACCTGGTTGATATGAAGCCGGAGAACATCAACATCCTCAACGGCATGACGGACGACCCGGAAGGGGAGTGCGCACGGTATGAGGA
>CADBPP010000159.1 GCA_902796565.1 uncultured Eubacteriales bacterium
CCTCCGGGATCGTTTCCTCCTCCCGGATCGTTGCCTCCTCCGGGATCTCCTCCCGGGTCACCTCCGGGGTTGTTCCCTCCGCCGGGATCTCCTCCGGGATCGCCTCCGGGGTTGTTCCCTCCTCCGCCGGGATCATCGGGATCGTCTCCCTCGTCTGGAGGCGGTTCGTGATGCACGGTGCAGGGCAGCGTCGGCGTACCCGTGGATGTGGGGGTATTGCGGTTGGCTCCTCCCACGAAGGTCCCTCCTCCGGGGATCTTGGCGTTGGCGTAGTCGATGAACTTCTTCTTCACCCTTATGCATGTCTCGTTGGGGATGAGGCCCGTCACCGAGCACACCTCCATCTCTATCGAAGGCGGTACCCATGAGGTGGGATATGTCCCGTCCAGAAGGTAGTCGCCGTTCCAGTAGATGCCGTCGGGCATGGAGTCAAAGGATCCGTAGGGATATCCCTTGGCCCTGTAGTAGTCGTTGAACACTTCCTCTATGAAGCCTCCGGGACCTTCGTCGTCGCCTCCCACCAGGCCCAGGTCAAGGTCGTACTGCACTCCGTCCACCACGATGCTCTGCACGTCGTAGCCCATCCAGCAGGCAGCCGCGTATTCCTTGGTGTATCCGCAGAACCAGCAGCATGTCTCTCCGTCGGTGGTGCCCGTCTTGCCCGCGAAATCCTGGTTCGGTATGGACAGCCAGCAGGTACCTCCCTGGACGGCGTCCTTGAGAACGTCCGTTATGATCCAGGCGGTGGCCGGCTTGATGACCCTTACAGTCTCCTGGGGCGCTTCCAGGATGATGACACCGTTGGCGTCGGTGACGTAGCGGTAGAACGTGGGCGTCACCCTGAGGCCTCCGTTGGCAAAGGTGGTGAAGGCGCTGGCCATGGCCACGGGGGTCTGCCCGTAGGTGTAGCCTCCCAGGGCCAGTGCCGCGGAAGAGTTGTCCATTGCGTCGAAGGTCAGGCCGAACTTGCGGCCGTAGGACATGGACACTTCGTTTCCGATGGTCTTCTGGACCTCCACAGCCACGATGTTCATGGAGTTGGTCAGGGCCGTCCTGACGCTCATGGGCTGTCCGGACGCGCCTCCTCCCGAGTTGGCGGGAGTCCAGCCGTACCAGTCGATGTAGGCGTCCATGTACATGTCCGCCATGGTGACTATGCCGCTGTCGATGGCGGGCCCGTATACCGTGACCGGCTTGGTGGAGGAACCTGTCTGGAACTGGCTCTCGCCGCGGTTCAGCACCAGGTTTCCGCTCTTTTCCCTTCCTCCGATGATGCCCACCACATATCCCGTGGCGGTCTGGATAACGGCTCCGCCCAGCTGGGGTATGTATTCCACGGTGTCTCCGGTCTGGCGGCTCACCGCCGCTGAGGCCAGACGCGCCTCCCAGTTGGGGCCTATGAAGTTGCTGTCATCCGCCGCTTCCATCTCCAGCATGGACTGCATCAGCGGGTCCACGGTGGAATATATGCTCAGGCCGCCGTTGGCGATAAGGTCAGCCGCGTCGGTCTCGGTGTAGTTGTACTTCTCCACCAGATCCTGCAGCACCTGCTGGTACACGGAATCGGTGAAGTAGGTGTAGTTGTTGCTCGCCGAGGGGATCTGCAGACCGATGTTGTCATTGAGGATATCCCATTCGGCTATGTCCTTTTCCCTTTCGGAGATGTGTCCCAGCTCCAGCATCTTGTAGATGATGTCGATGGCCCTCTCCTTGTTGTTGTCGTTGTGGTACGGCACGGTGTTGCCGTTGGCGTCCGTGGTCTTCCTCAGGTGGTAGGAGCCCGTCTCGTCGAGATCGTAGATATAGGGTCCGTAGTAGGTAGGGGCCTTCATGATGGAGGCCAGCACCGCGGACTGGGCCAGGGACAGCTCCGCCACGTCCTTGCCGAAGTAGACACGGGCGGCGGATTCGATCCCCCAGGCTTCCGAAAGGTTTATCTTGTTCAGATATGCTTCCAGTATCTCCCTCTTGGTAAGGGTCTTTTCCAGCTGGTAGGAGAGCTTCCACTCCATGACCTTACGTCTTACGCTGGTGGCGCTGGACAGGTGGGTCTGCTTTATCAGCTGCTGGGTGATGGTGCTTCCGCCCATTCCCTCGGTGCTTCCGGAGGTCAGAACGCCGATGACGGCCTTCATGGTACCTCTGATGTCCACTCCGAAATGGGAATAGAACCTCTGGTCCTCGATGGACACGAACGCGAGGGATACCAGTTCCGGTATCTGCTTGATGTCCACGATCTCCCTGACCTCGTTGGTCTGCAGCTGCTGGTAGAAGTTGTCGTTTATGTCATATACGGTGCTGGCGCCGTTGTATTCGAAACGGGTCAGGTCCACCTGGGGGGATTCCACCATCCAGGTTATCAGCACGCTGACGCCGCCTATGCCGATTATGAAGCCCAGGCATACGAATACGGCAAGCAGCCTGAGAAGGGCCCTCCCGAACTTTCCCTGCCTGCGGGGAGCGGCTCCCTCCTCCGATTGTTTTCTCTTCTTTTCCGACACGAGGGGACGGGCGCTGAGATAGTAGCGCTTGCCCTTTATGACGATACCGCGCTTCTTCTCGCCCTTCGCGTTCCTGCCGCCTTCCCCTTTCCCGCCGGTTCTGGTCTTGCTGAGATCTCTCTTCTTCATCAGTTGCCTCCGGGATTGTCGTTCCCGCCCGGCTCATCGGGATCGGGCTCCGGCGGAGTCGGGGGATCCGGGGGATCCGGCGGATCCGGCGTTCCCGCTCCGGTGATCCTCAGCTGAATAGAGGCCGACGCGGTGTATTCCGGCATGATGATCTGCCCCTCTCCCGTGGCCGAGGGCACGCCCATGACGGCGGTCTCGATGCCGGCGTTGTAGGTGTAATGAACAGTGACCGTGGTGGTCCCGCTCAGCAGCGGCTCGATTTTGAGGCCCTCTCCATCGACCCAGGTGACGGAAGCGACCTCCGGGTCCGAGACCTCGATCACCGGTATGACGTTGTTAACGTACACCGCGTTATTGGTGGCAGGTATGCCGTACAGGTACAGCATCGCCTCCGCTGTGTTGTCGCGGTTTATCGTGAAGGCAGTGTTTATGATGGACGACGGGTTGTCCCGCTGCGTTCCGAAGGCGAAGTTGATGATCTTCGTATCGGCGGAACACTTGGTGCAGAAGGTGGTGGGAGGTATGACGCCCATATCCTTCTTTCCCCATTTCATGTCGTCGCGGTAGGGCACGCCTCCCGCTATGTAGACCACGTTCGGATCCTTGTATACCAGGACCTTTTTCACGGTATGCATGCAGTATTCCGTGGCGAGAAGGCCCGTATCCTGGCAGATCAGGAACTCCCTGTGGTAAGTATCGCTCTCACCGGGGGTGGTGCCCTCCACGAAGTATTCGGTTATGACCGCTGAGCCCCTGGGATCCTTTTCCGTCAGGGCGGTGGGAAGCCTTCCCGATACCTTGTCCACGCTTCCCTGGACAATTCCGGGGGGCTGCTCCGGCAGATATGTGTCATATATGCCCTTGCGGTAGTAGAAGTCCCTCATGACAGCGTTCCAGAAGTCCCTGGCCACCTGGCTGGTGGTATCCAGGGTCAGGTCGTACTCGACGCCGTTGACGATGACCTTTCTCTGGTCGTATCCCATCCAGAAGGCCGCGGTGTAGTCCCTGGTGAAGCCGCAGTACCAGACGCAGGCGGCGTAGTCCGTGGTACCGGTCTTGCCGGCGGCCTGGTTGCCGTTGACGTTGTCCGCGATGCCCTTGAGGACATCCGTGACCAGCCACGCGGTGGTGGGCTTGATGACCTGAATGGTCTCCTGCTGGCTCTCCAGTATCACGTTGCCCTCGGAGTCAGTGACGTAGCGGTAGAAAGTCGGGGTGGTACGGGTCCCCATGTTGGGGAACGTGGAGAAGGCGCTGGCCATGGTAAGGGGGGTCTGCCCGTAGGTGAAGCCTCCCAGGGCCAGGGCGGAACTGTTGAGGTCCGCTTCTCCGTCCCATTCGATCTCGTATCCGAAGCGCTCCGCGTAGGCGGCGCACAGTTCATGTCCCGTAAGGTATTCCGTCTGGATGGCTATCATGTTGTCCGAATTGACCAGGCCCTCCCTTACGGTGCACAGGCCCTGATAGTCGTAGGCGAAGTTCATCGGCGTCCATCCTCCGAAGGACAGAGGTATGGAGTCGAAGGTGGTGGCCAGGGTCACGGTGCCCGTGTCGATGGCAGGGGCGTAGGCGGTGCAGGGCTTGGTGGACGAACCTGTCTGGAACTTCTCCAGCGCCCTGTTCATGACCAGGGAGCCCTCCTTCTTGCGGCCTCCGATTATTCCCACCACGTAGCTGGTGGAATTCTGTATGACCGCTCCGCCGATCTCGGGATGGTATTCGACCTTCTCCCCCGTGGCTTCGGTCATGACCCTTCCTGCCTCCTCGGCTTCCCAGGTCTGATCCGGGAACATGTCGTCGATGGACGCGTAGTAGTCCAGAGCGGCCTGCACCTGGGGATCGATGGTGGAATAAATGGATATCCCGCCGTTGAGCATGAGGTTGACCGCCTCGTCGTAGTCCATTCCGTACTTCTCCTGCAGGTCATCCAGCACCTCCTCGTACACGGCGTCCGTGAAGAAGGTGTAATCGCTGGACCAGTGGGGCGCGACGAGGCCGATGCGGTTCTCCTTGATCTCCGCGATGGCTATCTCATACTCCCTCTCGGAGATGTGGCCGAGCTCCAGCATCTTGTCGATGATGTTCATGGCCCTTTCCTTGCTGGGGTCGTCCTGGACGATGTAGGTGTTGCCCTCCTCGTCCGTCTCCCTCACCAGGAAGGAGTTGCCGTCCTCATCCTCGGTGTACTTGTATGGGTTGTAGTAAGTAGGAGCCTTCATGATGGCAGCCAGGGTGGCCGCCTGGGCGATGGAGAGCTCCTTGACGTCCTTGCCGAAATACATCTCGGCCGCGCTCTGGACTCCCCAGGCGTAGCTGAGGTTTATCTTGTTGAGGTAGGACTGGAGGATCTCCCTCTTGGTGAGGGTCTGCTCCAGCTCGTACGCCAGACGCCATTCCTTGATCTTACGCTTGATGGTGGTCTCGCTGGAAAGATGGGTCTGCTTGATGAGCTGCTGGGTGATGGTGCTTCCTCCCATTCCCTCAGTGCTTCCGGATGTGATGACACCGATGACCGCCTTCAGCGTACCTCTGATGTCCACTCCGAAATGGGAATAGAACCTCTGGTCCTCGATGGACACAAAGGCCAGCTGAATAAGCTCCGGCACCTCCTGTATGGTGACGTTCTCCCTCTTTTCACTGGTCTGCAGCTCCTGATAGAAGTTGCCGTTGATATCGTAGACCACGGAAGGATCCATGAAAGTCAGTTTCGCCAGATCCAGAGGAGGCGCCTCCGACATGATCTTCCAGATGTAGTACAAACCGCCGCCTCCGGCCAGCATGCCCAGTATCAGCACCGTGACGATCATGGTCAGGATTATCCTCTTCCAGAGGGGCTTTTTGCTCTTGGCTTTCCTTCTTCTCTTCCTTCTGGACGTCTTTTTGCCGGAAGGGGCTTCCTCGCTCTCCCCGGAGGCGTCCGCCGCAGATGCGGCCGCGACTATGGTCTTCTCCATATCGTCGGGATCGCCGGACTCATCCCCTTCCGATGCGGGGGAAACGGGGATCACGATGGTCTCGTCGTTCTCAAGGGCCTCCGTTTCGGGGACAGCCTTTTCGGGGGCGTCTTCCGGAGCCGGCGCGGAAGGGACTCTTATCTGTTCCGGACCGGATGCGGAAGAACTCTTCTGGGACACTATCCGCCTGCGTGCCTTCTTTTCCTGTCTGGACTTGTCGTCGCTGTTATTGTCCAATTTCTTCCTCCATGTATTCTATGGCTTTCTGAAGCTGAAGATCGTACTCAAAGGGTATCATGTGGATATCCACATTCTGATATTCCTCGGGCAGTTCCACGACAATGTCCGGGGTTATCCCGACCTCGTGGATCTTCGTGCCGCTGGGCCCGAAATATTCAGCGTATGTATATTTGTACATCGACCCGTCCGCCAGGGGCATGAGCACTTGGACGATGCCCTTGCCGTAGGTGACGGTGCCTATGACGGTCACACGGCCGTTGTCCTTCAGGGACACGGTGAGTATCTCGGAGGAACTGGCGGAAAAACCGTCCACCAGCAATGTCACGGGGATGTCCGTGAAGTATTCGTCCGAATCGTAGCTGGAGCGCTCGCCCTTGGCGTTCACGGTATAGATCACCTGGCAGCGGGGCAGAAGATCGTCAGCGATCTGCACCGCCTCGTTGACGAGGCCTCCGGGATTCTTCCTGATGTCCAGCACCAGCCCCTTCATGCCCTGGGCCTCGAGATCCTTCATGGCCGCTGCGAACTGCTCGTAGGTATTGGTCTCGAACTCCGAGATGTAGATGTATCCGATATCGTCGGTGAGCATCCTGCTCTCCACGTAGACCATCTCGATCCTGCTCCTGACGATGTCGACGGTGAACGTCATGCCGTCCCTCTGGATCTCCAGGTTCACGGAAGTGCCCTCGGGGCCCCTTATGAAGCTGACGGCGTAGGTGGCGCTCTGTCCGAGAAGGGATTCGTCGTCGGCCCGGACTATCACGTCGCCCACCTGCAGCCCCGCCTCGAATGCCGGGGTATCGGTGAACACTCCCACTATCTGGATGTTGCCGTCCTCATTGTTGCTCATCTGGATGCCGATGCCGGAATAGCTTCCCTCCAGCGTCTGGGAATACTCCTTGTATTCCTCCGCGGTAAGGTATTCCGCATAGCGGTCCCCGGTGCCCGCCATCAGGCCCTTGTAGATCTGCTCCCACATGTAATCTTCATCGAGGCCGAAATAGAAGTCGTCTTTGAGCTCGCTGATCAGAAACAGGAGCTTTTCGACCTTGGGATCCGTGGTGGAAGTCTCTCCCCCCTCGGTCTCCACCTTCGCGGCTCCGGCGAAATACGGGAGCCTGGTGCATACCAGGAATGTTATAAGATTGGTGATGATCAGGATCGCCACGACGACTATGGTCCACACGGCCGCCTTGCTGTTCCTGTTGCTGTTGTTATAGTATCTGTTGTCGTACTGCGGTTCCATTTTCTGCTCCAAATCGGGAATTCCTCATGATATTATACCCCATAGGCGTGTAAACATGAAAGCAATTAAGCTATAATTAATAAAACGGGGCGGGTCCCTTCCCGCCTGAAAAGCGAGGAAAATATGAAAAGGATCGTTCTTGCCAGCCGCTCCCCCAGAAGGACCGAGCTGATGAAGTATATCACCGAGGATTTTACCGCCGTCTCCCCGGACGTGGAGGAGAGCTTCATAGAGGGTGCCTCATGGGAGGACAACGCCATGCATGTGAGCTATCTCAAGGCGAAGGCGGTCTCGGAAACGGACTCACCGGAATACGATGTGATCATCGCCGCGGACACGACGGTGGTGCTCGGTGATGAGGTCATGGGAAAGCCTTCGGATGAGGCCGACGCGAAAAGGATGCTCTCGATGCTTTCCGGGAGGACCCACAGCGTCTACACCGGGGTATGCATCATTACGAAGAAAAGGACCCTGACCTTCTGCGAGGAGACCCTGGTCACCTTCAGAAGGATCTCGGATAGGGAGATGGACGATTACATCGCCACAGGGGAGCCCATGGACAAGGCCGGCGCCTACGGCATCCAGGGCAGGGGAAGGATCTTCGTCGAAAAGATCGACGGCAATTATGAGAACGTGATGGGGCTGCCCCTCACCAGGCTGATGGAGGTCCTCTCCGGCATGGGGGAGGACTGCTGAAATAAAAAAAAGACCGGCACGGAGCCGGCAGAAGGTCATTTTCTCGCGCCCCTGAAGATGTAAAGCCTCGAGAACACGTAATTCAGCACGGTGGTGTTCACCGTGACCAGTATCTTTGCGACGAAGTTCTCGACTCCCAAAAGGGACATCGTAAGCCCCCAGCCCACCATGGCGGGAAGCAGGACTATCTCCACCGCGCCCGTGAAGGCCCTGGCGGCGAAGAATCTCGCCATTTCCCGGGCAATGTTCGCATCGTCCCCCTCAAACACCCACCGGCGGTTGGTGTAGAAGGCGACAGATACGGATATGAACCAGGCCAGAACGTTGGCGAGGCGGTAGTCCATGTGCGCGAGACCCGTCAGGACCGCATAGGCCAGCCAGTTGACGAAGGTGGTCACGCATCCGAAAAAGAAATAGTTTACGAAGTGCCGGTAGCGCCCGTAAAGCTCCATCAGTTTTTTCATATGTCGTATTGTAATATAATCCGCTCCTTTTGCAAAGAAGAAGCGCTTTTTTTGTTTTCCGCCGGGGATCAGGATCAAAAAGCGGGATGCGCTTCATTGCGTATCCCGCGGTGTGTCTTACTTTTTTTCTTCCTCATCCGAGGATATCTCGACCCTCACCCATTCCAGGCAGATGTCGTCCGTCTCCTCTCCGTAGGCTATGGCGGCGCATCTTCGGGCCGCTTCCTCCGCAAGGCTCCAGGGCTCGAAGACCACCAGGGAGGAAAGCTTTCCTTCCTCGAACATCACCCTGCTGTAATCGGAATGGCCGATCCCGGCAAGGATCAGCTCATCCCCGAGATCGAAGGTCACATCGTGGCGCTTCTCCTCGTCCTCCTCATAGCCGCATACGAGGCTGAAGGTGTCGGTATAGTCTATGGCCCTGTCATCGAGAGCGATGATCAGGTCAGCGGCGGTGCTTCCGGTCATGTAGTAGATGAGCCTTTCCACGAAGGCGTCCTCAGAAAGAGCCATGAAGCAGGTGAAAGCCTGAACGGCGTCGGGATATTCCCCGCTGAGAGAAGTCTTCACGACGTTCATCACAGCCTGGTTCACCGGATTTGAGGCGTCTGTGCACACGAAGGCATAGGCCGTCTTTCCGTCACCGTTCACATCCCTGAGAAGCCCCTTTTCAATGATATCCAGGGCAAGGGCCTGGGCCGCGGCGAGATGGTCGTAACCGGCCACGCACCAGACGCTTTCGGGCTCTTCCGGCTCCCCGGGCTCGGAGGGCTCCTGAGGGCTCTCTTCCTCCTCATCGTCATATTCGTCATCCTCAGGCTCTCCCTGCTCTTCGGGGACGGGTTCCTCCTTCGGGGTTATGACGGGGATCAGTCCCGCGAATACCACTGGCACGTTCTCGGGCACGGTGACGGGGGCGTACACCCCTGCGGGATACTCTCTTCCCTCGGCGTTGAGCCTCTCGTCGGAATAGGAAGCGTTTTCCTGAAGCTTTTCGTAAACGGCGTACAGATCCGTTCCTTCCTCAGCGCCTTCTTCCTCCTCCGCTTCCTCCAGCGGCACGTACCTTATGGCCCTGGCCAGATAGTCGTCACCCTTTGCGGGATCCGCCGGCTCCACGACTATGATGTCATAGTCCTGCAGGCAGCACATATCCATCTGGGCCAGCTGCTTCGACGGGGAGGCGCCGGAGAGCAGTACGGTCACGTCGTATACGATATCGTCACCGCTGAGCGCATCCATGGCCGCCTCGAATTCCCCCGCGAAGGCCGCGGAAGCATCCGCAGAGGCCTGTCCCGACAGAAGGGCGATCTTTACGGTCCTCGCCTCCTTCCGGGAGGGCGCCGCGCATGAGCCCGCGCCGAGACACAGCGCGAGGCACAGGACCAGGGCAAGTATCCGTTTTGCAGTTCTATTATCTGGACGCATACATCTTCTCATAGTAATTCCTGTATTCTCCCGAGATGATCTCCTCCCACCAGCTGCGGTGGGAAAGATACCAGTCCACCGTCTGTCTTATGCCGTCCTCGAAACGGGTGGATGGGACCCATCCCAGCTCCGAGCCGATCTTTGCGGGATCGATGGCGTAGCGCATGTCGTGGCCCGGACGGTCGGTGACGAAGGTTATGAGGCTCTCGGGCTTGCCGAGGGCCGCCAGCACGGTCTTCACCACATCCAGGTTGGTGCGTTCATTGTGGCCCCCTATGTTGTAGATCTCTCCAGGGGTGCCCTTCCTGATTATGAGATCTATGGCGCTGCAGTGGTCCTCCACATACAGCCAGTCGCGGACGTTCTCCCCGGTGCCGTATACGGGGATGGTCTCGTCGTTCAGGGCTCTGGTGATTATCAGGGGTATCAGCTTCTCCGGGAAGTGATAGGGGCCGTAGTTGTTGGAGCAGCGGGAGATGCTCACCGGCAGTCCGTAGGTGCGGTGATAGGCTCCGGCCAGCAGGTCCGCGGAGGCCTTCGAAGCGGAATACGGGCTCGAGGCATGGATCGGTGTCTCCTCCGTGAAGAACAGATCCGGCCTGTCCAGCGGCAGGTCCCCGTATACCTCGTCGGTGGACACCTGGTGGAACCTTGCGGTGCCGTACTTCCTGCAGGCGTCCATCATGACCTGGGTGCCCATGACGTTGGTGGTCAGGAAAAGGCCGGGGTCCAGGATGGAACGGTCCACATGGGATTCCGCGGCGAAATTGACGACGATATCCGGCCTGTGCTCGGCGAATACCCTGTCCACCAGGTCCCTGTCCGCGATATTTCCCTTGATGAAGGTGAAGTTATCCTTCTCCATGGCTTCCTTCAGCGTGGAGAGATTCCCCGCGTATGTAAGGTCGTCAAGACAGACCACGCTGTCTTCGGGATGATTTTTCAATTGATAATAGATGAAATTCGAGCCTATGAAGCCGGCTCCGCCTGTTACGAGTATCTTCATGTCA
>CADBPP010000160.1 GCA_902796565.1 uncultured Eubacteriales bacterium
CGAGATAAAGGACAACAAGAAGCGCCGTATCGCCATGATCAAGATGCTCAACA
The DNA here is from genome assembly GCA_902796565.1 of uncultured Eubacteriales bacterium. Lineage (GTDB taxonomy): Bacteria > Bacillota > Clostridia > Eubacteriales > Anaerofustaceae > RUG14186. The sequence goes on from CADBPP010000160.1 coordinate 54, forward strand.
GGGTGGAGACGGTCAGCATCTCCGAGCTGGGGGAGCTGGATACCCTGGTATTAAGGCAGCTCAATACCTCCGAAAGGGTGGAGAGCATAAGAAATCTCCTGGAACTGCTGGAATCCGACCTGGACCTTCTTTACAGCACCACCACCAACAGGATGGTGACCTTCCTTACGATCCTGGGCCTTATGTTCGCGCTGATACAGGTGATAGTGGGGATTATCCCGCTGTTCTGAAGTATTAGGGGACAGATCCTCCCATAAAAAAAGCAGTCATCAAAAGTGACTGCTTTTGTTATGATCCGCGCCTCTCCCGGATGGCGGCTTAATTCCGCTCATCCCGGTCAAGGTAACATATCATGTTCACGCAATCGGGCAGGCCGGGGTCTACGTATCCGGAATCACGAAAGCCGTGCTTTTCGTAGAGGCGTATCGCGGGGATGTCCTCCCTGTTCACGCATACTTCTACATGGCCGAAACGGCCCTCGGCTCTAAGTTCGTCCAGTATCAGCCCCAGGGCCTCGGAGCCATAGCCCCTCCCCTGGAACCGCTCGTCAATCATGAACTGCTGCAGGTCGTATCCCACCGGCTCGTCGGTGAAATCTCTTACCAGGGCCATGCCGACGATGACGCCGTCGTTTTCGATCAGAAAGACCCTGGCGCCGCAGTCCCGGTATACGTATCCTCTTGCTATGATGCCTATGGCAGGGGCGAGATAGCCCGACTGGTCATCCCTCACTCTGAGAGAGGCCGCCTCCTGCCAGTTGTCTTCGTTCACATCGGTAAGTCTGATCAATGCTTTCCTCCGTCAGAGGCTGATGTCGGATCCCCACATAAGGGTCCTGAGGAATTCGTGTATCAGTCTGTTGACTTCCTCAGGATTGTCGTCGTTGGCGTTGTGAGCTGCCCCTTTGATGATGTGCAGCGGATATCCCTCCTTTTCGTGCCACATCCTGTTGTAAGTCATGACCTTTCCGGTCCTGTCATGTTCTCCCACGGTGAGCCACACGGGGCAGCGGATATCGATATCCCCGATCTGGGGTATGAATCCCGCAAAGCCCGTATACAGGAGGGAACAGAGCTCTTTCTTTGTGTAGGAGGAAAGCATCCCGATCATGTTTTCCCTTGCCCGGGGAGTTACGGCGCACATGGCGGCCATGGACTTTCTTAAGATGCCGTCCGGGAACAGGTCGAACATCCACTTTGTCTGCCTCAGCCAGAAAAGGTCGCTCTTTGAATAGTACGACGGCCCGTAGGGGCAGGTGCCTATGGCGAAGATCCCCGCCACCATCTCTTGATACTTCCTGTAGAATGACTGGGCCACGAAGCCCCCGCCGGACTGTCCTATCAGTACGGCTTTCTCCGCTCCCTCTTCTGAAAGGATAGTCTTCAGCTCCTGAGCGGCGTTGGGATAGGTAAAGTCCCTGTAGGGGCGGGACTTCCCGTGGGCCGGAGCGTCCCAGACGATGACGTCATACTTGCCTGAAAATTCCCCGACCTGCTTTTCGAAGAGGCGGTGATCCGCCGAGAGGCCGGGAAGAAATACCAGGGCAAAGGGGGACCCTGCCTTATCTGTCCAGTAAAATGTTTCGCCCCTTTCGGAACGTATGCTTTTTTCGATCATGGCGCTGCCCTCCTTCAGCATAGTACAGTATAGCATATTTCATCTTTTCCGGGAAATATCAAAAGGCCCCGGGTCTTTCCCGGAGCCTGTAAAGAAAGCGTTATCATCCCTCGTACTTTTCGCGGCTGTAGTAGTAGAGCTCCATGGTGCCGTCCCAGAGGATCTCGGGATCGCTGTTGGAGAAGCTCGATATCAGTCCTCCGCCTTCACCGTAGGTGTCCACCGTGTCGCGGATCGCTTTCATGGCCTCGTCACGGGTCCATGCGGGGTTAGGCCTTATGCCCACTTCCAGGGCCAGTTTGTCCCCGTACTTTTCCTTGTAGGCCTTGAAATCATTGGCCCTGGCCTGGATCTGCAGGGTGTTGACTCCCATGTCTATCATGTAGGGGAGGAAGCGCTCGATCTTGCCGCAGCTGTGGAGCTGCACCGTGATGCCGTGGCTGTGCATGTGATCGAAGATCTTCTTCGTGGGCTCAAAGACCATGGATTCCATCATTGCCGACGAGAAGAAGGAATCCCTCTCGCTTCCCCAGTCGTCGTGGTATGTCATGTAGTCGACGGGAAGATACTTGCATACCTTATCGATGATCTTTATCTCCCATTCCGCGAATGCGTCCAGGAAATCCCTTACGGCTTCCGGCTCCGCCGCCATGTCCAGCATGGCTCCGGAATAGCCTCCCCTTATCGCCACCAGCCTTTCGGTACCGCCCTGGCCTATGTCGATCTGGGTGACCTTATCCGGGTCGCAGCCCTCCCACCACTTTTTCGAGAGGCCCTCGAAGTCGTAGTCGTCGGGATCAGGCCATACGACCTTCTTTTCCCACTCTGTGATGTCATCGAGGAACATGGTGCCGGGCTTGAGCATGGGTCCGCCCACTTCGGGCACGAACATCCACTGTACCCCGAACCAGTCGGTGTACTCATAGCGCTCCTTTGCCCTCCAGTTCGCTTCCGGCATGCCGCATACATCCGCCAGCATGGCGAAGTTGAACTCCGTGTTGGAATTGGGGACCCATTTAGGGCCGCGGCATTCCGCAGCCAGTTTGAAGTTCTCCCTGACGGGTATGGGGCAGTCGTTCACTATAGGCACGTTGAATCCTCCCGGTCTGAAAGGGGACTCCTTGTAGAATGTTCTGATGGACGGGTCGCCGTAGGCGGGCCTTGTGTACTTCATTTTGTTTCCTCCCATATATCTTGAATGTTTAATTGAATAGATCAGCTCTTAACTGATTTTAGTTTATCACGATTCGGCTCGGACTTCAACATCCTTATGCTTTCGGAAGAAGGAGAGTTCCATTGGAAGGGGAGGGAAAAAAACAGGGCCGCGCCTGAGGGCGCGGCCACGGGAAAAGTTCTTCTGAAAGCTTTTCTTATTACTTGGTAGCTATTCCGAAACGCTCCATGTTGTACTGATACACAGCGTCGAGGCATGCCTGGGAAACTCCGGCATGGCAGCATCCGCCGAGGATGCAGGGCACGAAGTACTTCATACCGTTCTTCTCGCAGATGTACTTGACCTGGTTGTAGCAGATGTCATATGACCAGTCGTCGACGTCGACTACGGTGTTGTCGATCTCGCCCATGAAGGTGATCTGCGGTACGTAGGTGTCAACGAGGTACTTGACGTTGTTGGTGCCCGCGGGGCCCTGCCATACGTCGATGCCCATCTTGATCATTCCGGGAACGAGGTTGGCAGCGTAGGAATCGCTGTGGTGCACGATCAGCTCTACGCCGTGATCCTTGTAGTAGCCGTAGATCTGGGTGAATGCGGGAACGATGAACTCATCGAACATTTCCGGTGAAAGGAAGGAGTTGATGAGGCTGCCCCAGTCATCGTGATGCAGGATGCAGTCGGGCTTGACGTACTTGCAGACCTGCTCAGCGAATCTGAGCTCATAGTCCGTGATGTAGTCGATCATGTCATGCATCTCATCGGGATACTCATAGAATGCCTCGAGGCATCCCACCATACCCATCAGGTAGTGGCACTGCTCAAAGACGCCGGGGGTGACGGTCATGGTGGCGAAATACTCATGACGGTCTACTGCGTCGGCTTCTCTCTTGGCGTCGAGCCAGTCATCCTCTGTGAAGTCGAGGGAAGGAGCATGTACGTAGTCCCTCCAGTTTTCCATGTCTCTCTCATGAAGAACGATGTGCTCCTCATCATGGAAGGGGAAGGGTCCGGGAACGTTGTCCGGGAACAGGATGGTGACTCCCCAACCGTTCTTCAGGCCGGGCTGGCCCTTCGCGGGTCTCGGGAATCTCTTGGACTGGGGATTGCTGCGGATATTTCCGAAAGCTTCGTGTCCGTTCACGAAACGGTCAGGATTTCCGCCCTTGATCGTTTCGATCAGGTTCTGTCTTCTGGTAAGCATTTGTATACCTCCTACTTTTCATTTGATTGCATTTATTGTACTTATCGAATGTATGTAGAATTATACACCAATTATTGCGATAAAGCAAATTTTACCTGATGTATATGAAATCGTACAGGATCATTTGATGTTTGAGGTGGTAATTTTATATTATTGCCACGTTTTCAGCCTTCCGCCCTTAAGGCTTCCCTCCTGTGGGCGGTGTGTATCCCTATGTGCCCGATACCGAGGATGAGGGAGGAGAGGATCATCACAGTATTGCCGGAATAGATCCCGAGAAGCGCCGCCGCTGTGACGGGAAGGCTCGCTCCCGCCACGGGAAAGCCCGCGTAGGAGGAGTAGAGATCCTTAAGGGTCCTTTTGCTTCTGAAGTAGCGGGCCCAGTAGCATTCATAGAGGATCATCAATATGAAGGCCGTGAGCCATATGATGATACGGAGATCGATGAAAAGCCCTTCGGGAAGCAGCTTCACCGCGGGATCCATAGCCGGGAAAATGAGAAGGCATACGGATACTGCGGCTTCACCGGTACGTTCCAGCGCGAGAAGAGCCCTGTTCTCGTTGCCTGATACCTTATCGTATCCTGCGGGCTGCCTGCCTCTTGCCCAGAGGATGTTCGGGACCATGAGCATCACCAGGAACAGAATGCCGGAAAAACAGATGCCGATCCTGAAGGGGTCTCTCTTCATGGCGAGGCTCGAGAGCTTCACGCTGGAGACGGCGGCTCCGTAGCGCTCCTTCAGGCCGTAAAACATGACCTCCTGTGAAGCTGTGTCCGTGTGGTAGCTCCCGTAGATGCCCATGACCCTGCCGGGAGTACGGGAATAAGCATCTATGAAGTTTGATATCATATATTTTTCCCTTGTCTCGGAGATGCCGTCAGGGGAGTATTCGCTGTAATACTCCTTTCCCTGCCGGATACATTCCTCGGCAAGACTGTATTCTTCGCTTTCCCCGAGGCCCGCTGACAGAAGATATTCGAGATACCTCTTTCCCGTGGTATCGTACTGGTGTCCCACGTCCGTACCGTGGAACACCGTATCCGGGCAGGTCTCCCTGATCGTAATGAGGAGGTTTCTGAAATCACTGTTTCCGGAAAGAGTCCCCGCTATGTCCTCAAAGAGCTCATCCAGTATTTCGTCGGAAGGTTCCTTCATCCAGATGTTCAGAAACTCTCCCGTGTAATATGGCAGCTCCAGGAAAAGGTCCCTGCATCCGCCGGCGTAGCACTCCTGCCACAGCTTCAGTTCTATGTCGTAGTACGGCCTGTAGCCGTGGCTCTCTCCGTAGAGCATGATGAGGGTATCTTCGGAAGGATATATATCGCCTGTTCTGTCCAATGTTCCGAGGATGATCCCGGATACCGTCACCGCGGCGACGATGAGGA
>CADBPP010000161.1 GCA_902796565.1 uncultured Eubacteriales bacterium
AGTGTGCTCTGTACATGAAAAAAGGCGCGGCTTCGACCACACCTTCCGTCTGTGAGATATCCGTTTCTTCCTGTTCCTTTCTTCGGATCGCCCTCATCCTTCCTGAAAAAGCTTAAGCGCCCTCTCCATCATGGCGCGTTCACTGTACAGTTCTCCCTGATAGGGGTACTGGGCCGCGATCCTTTCGAACTTCTTCTTCAGCGACTGTGCTTTCTTACCATCCCCTTCAGCCAGGAGGGCTACGCAGTACAGCAGTCTTGTCACCGAAGGCGACCGGGAGCCGGATGAGAGGAACTTTTTCATCTGCCTGTCCTTAAGGATACTGATGTCGGCATCCTTACCGCTGGTGAGAAGCTGTGCCGTCACCAGGTCGACCCTGAGTATATTTGCGTACAGGCCCTGCAGGCTTTCGGAACCGAGAACGTTCTTCATCCCATCTATGGCTTTCTCATAAAGGCCCTGATCCATGAGACGCTGAAGACCGAGCACTATGAGCGAGCTCACCATGGGTTCCGAGGTGCCGTAGCCTTCGGGAGGCAGAAACCATTCGGAAGGCATCTCGCTGAGTCTTGTGCCCTCGGAGAGCATCCCGTTCACGGTAAGCTGTACCCAGAAACTCTTTTTGAGACGCGGTTCCTTTATAAGGCACAGCATGTTAGCCCCGTCGTTCGAGAGCATCTCCCCCCTGACGGGGATCCCGTTCATTGCGGCGTATATAAATCCCATGGTGCCCGCAGCTCCGAACCAGTCGGAGAGCAGTCCTTCGGTGTGTTCCGAAAGGAGGAAGAATATACAGGCGGTGATTATGTTCATGAACGCCCCGCCCATGTTGTAGGCGAATACCTTCATGTTTTCCCATCCCCCTTCGGGCGGCAGCATCAGACACTGCCCGGCGGTGCCTGAAACGGAAAATCGCTTCAGGCGCATCCCTGCGGATGTCTTTACCAGTGCAACGGAGCCGATGCGGAATGAAGAAAAGCGGTATCCGCTCAGAAGACCGAAGATCAGGTGCCCCCCCTCATGGATGATGATCTGTGCGAGGGACGCGGAAATGATGCAGAACAGGTAAAACGCGATCATCACGCCGATGGGTTCCAGCATAAGCGGAGCGTGGCTGATGGAGAGCCCCAGCAGGATCCCTCCGAAGACGCTCACCAGAAAGTACATTATCCCGACTAACACATTCCCTGTCTTTTTCTTTTTCAAATATCCCTCCTTGATCAGCTCAGAGGATCACTCTTTTTCTGCTTCGGATGCCATCCTGGCGAGTTCTTCCTCCTCCAGTACCCTGTAGGCCACTTTTCCCACGAGGGTCTTGGGCATGTCGTCCCTGAATTCTATGTCATAGGGCATCGCGTATTTCGCGATGTTCTTCCTGCAGTAGGAAAGAAGAGCCTGCTTCGTTTCCTCGGTCGCGGGGACTCCTTCGGAAAGCTTGACGAAAGCTTTTACCTTCTGCATCCTGTAGGGGTCAGGGACGCCGATGACGCAGCTCATCTGGACGAATTCGTGGGCGTCCAGGATATTCTCCAGCTGTCCCGGGTAGATGTTGTATCCCGATGATACGATCATCCTCTTGGCCCTTCCCCTGAAGTATATGAAGCCTTCATCGTCCATGACGCCCAGGTCCCCGGTGTATACCCAGGTGAGCCCGTCGGAATGATGTCTCAGGGTCTGTGCCGTCTCCTCGGGATGGTTCATATATTCTCTCATCACGGTGGGACCGGCCAGGAGTATCTCTCCCTCCTCCCCGTAGGGCACTTCCTCATCCGTTCCGGGCTTTACGATCTTAATGTAGGTATCCGGGAAGGGGATCCCTATGGAGCCTTCCTTGTGATAGTTAACGGGAGTCAGACAGCAGGCGGTCACAGTCTCCGTGGTACCGTAGCCCTCCCTGACCTGGATGGAGGCGTTATGCTCCATGAGGAAACGGTCGAACTTTTTCTTGAGCTCCACCGAGAGGGAATCTCCCCCGGAGAAAACTCCCTTGAGACTGCTCATGTCGGCGCCCTCAATGCTTTTCAGCCTCAGAAGCGCCTCATAGAGAGTGGGCACTCCGGCGATGAAGTTGCACTTGTACTTCGTGATCTGCTTCGCGTAGCTCTCTGCGGTGAAGCGGGGTATCAGGATGCAGCGCCCTCCCTGGGCCAGCATGGTATGGATGCATACCCCGAGACCGAAGCCGTGGAAAAGAGGCATGGCCGCCAGCATCCTGTCTCCGGGCCGGAACATCGGATTGGTGGCGACGACCTGCTGGCTCAGGGCGTTGAAGTTGCGGTTGGTGAGCACTATGCCCTTGGTGGTGCCGGTGGTCCCTCCGGAATAGAGGATGACCGCAGGGTCGTCGGAAGTGCGCTGCACCTTGTAGCGGTAGAAGCAGCAGCGGGAGAGCTTCATGAAATCCTTCCAGCGGATCACCGGTGCGTCGGAAGGGATCTTCTGGATCTTCCTTCCCTCGGTGAGCATGTAGCCCGCCCTGAGGGGTCTCGAAAGGGCATCCTTCACGGAGGCGATGATGATGTTCACCACCTTCGTGTTCTCCCTGATCTTCTCGAACTTGCCGTAGAACTGGTCCAGGGTTATGGCCGTGACGCTCTCAGATTCGTTGAGGTAGAATTCGATCTCCTTTTCAGCGGAAAGGGGATGGATCATGTTCGCCACCGCTCCCACAAGGTTCACGGCGTAGAACATATATATGGCCTGGGGGCAGTTGGGCATGGCGATGGTCACTCTGTCGTTCTCCCTGACCCCTATGGTCTTTAAAGCCTTCGCGCAGCGTTCTATCTGTTCTATGAGTTCCGCGTAGGTGGTGGACTTTCCCATAAAGTCAAAGGCCACATTGTTCGGGTATCTCTCCGCGACGCTCTTTACCATGTCGAACATGGAGCCTTCAAAGTAGTCGAGATGCATGGGCACTTCCCCCATGAAGTCCTTCCACGGAGTCCTGGCGGTTATCGTTTCTGTCATATCAAATCCCTGTCAATTCGTATTATTATCGGTAAAAAAATGACACCGACTGGCTTATTATAGCACCGGTCGGTGTCACTCCCCTGCTTTTCAGAGATTATTCTTCATTTTTGGCTTCCCCGGAACCGTCCTTCGGCGCCTCTCCCGGGAAGTTCTGAGGCATGCGGGCAGCCTTGGCTTCCTGATATTTCCTGAGCACGTTCATGTTCTTCTTCCTGACAGCCTTTATGATGAAGAAGGCGGCGATGCCTCCGATGATCAGTACGGGCATAAGGGAGATCAGTGCCAGCACCAGGTCCTGCATGAAGTTCACGAATCCGGCCCAGGTGGAGACGAACCTCTCCCTGACCTTGTAGCCGAAGCCTGTGTTCACGTTGGAAGCCTTGAGGACTTCGTTGAGATGGATCTCCACCGTGCAGTAGGCCACCAGGTCATCGTAGGTCTTAAGGGAACTCTGGGCTGACTCTATCTGGTAACGCACGTCTGTGAGCTTGTCCTCCAGAAGCAGGAGCTCTTCCAGGTCCTTGGCTTCCTTTATCAGGGCCAGGAGCCTTTCCTCCTGTATCTTCAGGGATTCCAGCCTGGCGCTGATGTCGATGTACTGTCCCGTGACGTCCTCTGTGGATTCAGAGAAATGTACTACGGCCCCGAGTGATGTCCTCTGCTCAAGGAACTGTTCGTAGTATTCCCTGGGGATACGGGCGGTCACGCTCATGCTTCTGGTGGAGGATGAATAGTATCCTCCGTTGCTTATGTATGAAGAGGCGACATATCCGTGGTACTGTCCGATCAGATCCATCAGCGCGGCGGCGGACTTGTCAAAGTCCACGGTTTCTATGGATGTTTCACAGCGGTAGATTATCTTTCTCGGATCCTTGAATTCATCCGCGGCTCCTTCCGTGGATGTGTATCCTTCGCTGTCGTAGGACGTGGACGAATAGGATTCGGAAGAATTCTGGTAACCTCCTGCGGAGTCTGACGGTTCGCTGTAATAGCCGTCAGATGCATGCTTGGCGGATCCTCCGCAGGCGCAGAAGGAAAACAGAAGCACGGCAGACAGAAGTATCAGTGTGATTCTCTTTTTCATGGTATTTCTCCTC
>CADBPP010000162.1 GCA_902796565.1 uncultured Eubacteriales bacterium
ATGGCACGTGTCCATGCAGACGCCGATCCTGTCCTCACATTTGACGCCGTCGATTATAGCGGCCAGCTCCTCGAAACGTCCGCCCACTTCACTGCCTTTGCCCGACATGGTCTCGAGAAGAACAGTCGTAGTCTGGGCCGGTTCGATGATCTCGTTGAGAAGGCCTGTGATCATATCTATGCCGGCTTCAACTCCCTGACCGACATGGCTTCCCGGATGAAAGTTGTAATAGTTTCCGGGCAGGTACTCCATGCGCTTCATGTCGTCAGCCATGCACATGTGTGCGAACTCACGGACGTTCGCCTTATCCGAACAGGGGTTGAGCGTATAAGGCGCATGTGCGACGAGAGGAGCAAAAGGCAGCGCGCCCGAGGCCCCTTCGGGAGAACCGGAGATGGCCGCGATCAGTGCCTTTGCGTCTTCGGGATCGATGTCTTTGGCCTTGCCGCCCCGCGGGTTACGCGTAAAGAACGCGAAAGTGTTGGCTCCCGCAGCCAGCGCCTCGCGCCCCATTGCTTCGAATCCGTTTACAGATGAAAGGTGGTATCCGATGTAAAGCATGGTCCGCTCCTAATTTCCGCGTTCCTGCTCAAGCGCCTGATTCAGGGCGATCGTCAGCTGATCAGCGCAGGACGTTTTCTTGAAGCCGCACGTATTGCCGGCCAGTTTTTCGGTTATCTCGTCAACTGTCCATCCGTCGACCAGCGAAGCGATGGCTTTGAGGTTGCCGTTGCATCCGCCTGTGAATACGATATTCTTAACTACGTCGCCGTCGAGTTCAAAGTCTATTTTCATCGGGCATACGCCCCTCGGGAAATATTCATGTTTCATAGCGTGTCTCCTGTCTTGTATGGTATAATGAACGGTGTTGACAGTATAACACACAAATCAAACGGAGAGGAATAAGTAAATATGAAAAAGCTGAAAAGAAGATTTCCGTTAATAATGATAGCTGCGATGGCCCTGATTCTTGCCATGGGGATGACAGTGCTCACAGGCTGCGGCGAAACTGCTCAGGCGCCTGAACCGGAACCGATCATCAATCCGATCACAGGCCTTGAGAGCGACGAGGAACTTCCGGCCAGACCGGTCGTCGTATCGATACCGAACGCGCCGGATGGAGCAGTGCCTCAGTCCAACATATCATACGCGGATATCATATATGAGTTTCCGGTCGAGGGAATGCTGACAAGGCTTCAGGCCGTATATTACAGCGAATTCCCTGATAAATTCGGACCTATAAGAAGCGTCAGATACTACTTCGTCGACCTCGCCAGAGAGTACAAGGCGGCCCATGTTGGCTACGGCTGGGGCAAGAAGGCCAAAGGCTACATGGAAGAGTGCGGCATACCGCATATCAACGGCATGCAGGATACGGAACTGTTTTACAGGGTCGAGGACAAGGCTGCGCCGAATGACGCGTACATAGACTGGTCAAGCATTCAGGAAAGAGCCGACAAGGAAGGCTGGTTCGCTGAGCCGCAGAAGATCAGACCGTTCAAGTTCCGCGACAAGGAATGGAGAGCAGAGCAAAAGGCCGCAAGGGCTGAAGCTGAAGCCCTCATAGCGGAAAAGGGCGATTCCAAGAAGCAGGAAGACATCGATGCCGTAGCCGAGGCTGAAGCGGTGCTGGCTGAACCTGAGAAGGCTTCATCTGTCACAGTTTCATCGATAGGCTGCAGGAGCGAATGCAAATACAACGAAGAGACGAAACTCTATGACAGATTCTGGTACGGTGAACCGTACGTCGACAAAGAAACGGGCGAACAGCTTTCCTTCTCGAACGTCATCGTTCAGTACGTACACAGCGACAGAATGGTAGACAGCGACACAGGGCTGCTTGATGAAAAGGGAAGACTTGAGATAGACATGGCTGCAGGCGGTGACGCGCTCCTGTTCACAAAGGGCGAAGTGGTCAAGGGCAAATGGTCCAGAAGGGACCTGAGCTCCAGGACAGTCTTCAAGGATGAAAACGGAAAACAGTTCAGACTCACACCGGGCAAGACATGGGTATACGTAGTAGATCAGAATCTGGACTGCGAGTATAAATAACACTGGACAGAACAGATATAACAGGAATCTGCAATGAAGGTTATCAATTCCCGGAAATATTATTCAATAGGTGAGATCTCGGAGATCACCGGCATATCGATCACCACTCTGCGTTTTTATGACCGCGAGGGTATCCTGGTGCCTGCGATCCGCAGTGAGAAGAGCGGTTACCGCTATTATTCCGAGAATCAGATGGACGTGCTGCACGGTATCAAGTATCTGCAGTCCTTCGGGCTTTCACTGGAGGAGGTAAAGGCATTCCAGCACGACCCGACATCGGAGTGGCTGGAGAAGCATATTTCGGAGGACATCGATCAGGTCAAGACAGAACTCGAAAAGCTCGAAAACAGACTTCACTCCATGGAGTTCCTCCTGGACAGGGTCCGGCAGAGCAAACATATAAGGCGTGATGAGATGCAGGAGCCGGATACCATCAGTGTGGAGGTGACGACGCTCAGGAGAACGTGGGTATTATCATCACGTCACACGAGTCAGCTCGATGCTGACATGCTGTTTTCGGACCGGTGTCTGGAACTGCAGTCCATGCTGAGCAGGGAGCTCCTGTTCTCCGCAGGCCCGTATATCGCTGTTTTTCACGATGGATATGAGAAGCAGTTCAACAGGGAGGAGGGCGATCTGGAACTCTGTATCCCGGTCATAAAACCTGAAGGGTTCAAATCGGACAACCTCAGGCTTTTTGGCGGCGAGCTGGCGGTTGGCGTCATGCACTACGGCCATTACAGGGATATGGAGAGAACTTATGACTACCTCAAAGAATGGATAGCCAAGCACGGGTATGAGATAAACGGACCGGCATATGAATATTACTACTGCGATCTGGGAACGACCTTCGATGAGAACGAATATATGACGAAGATATATTTCCCTGTAAAGGCAAAAGAATAAACAAAATAGCGCAAACCCTCTACTCAGGTAGAGGGTTTTTTAGTGCCGGATCAGGTTTCCGCAAAGAGCTCCGGACACGGCCTGCCGGGGTTCTTTTTGTGTGTTTTCAATATTTATGGCATTATTGGTTTAAAAGGATAAAGTAATAAATCACTAACCGTATATTTTGCTTGACTGTGTAGCAAAGAGGAGAGTTTACAATTAAAGTGACAAATGATAACAACCTAAATAAGGAGGAAGGAAATGAGCCAGGAAAAAAAGGTCGTATATCCGTACATTCCTAACTCCGCGCCGCAGGTTCAGAAGGAAATGATGGAAGCGGTCGGAGTAAAAGACCTGTGGGATCTTTACGAGGAAGTACCGGAGAATCTGAAATTCAGAGAG
>CADBPP010000163.1 GCA_902796565.1 uncultured Eubacteriales bacterium
AGATCGATACCACAGAGGAAAGGGACGGGCGCATCCACGCCTACGGACACGAAGAGAGCGGGCTGAAATACGCGCAGGCTCTGCTCGAGAGGCTGAAGTGCACGAACCGGCAGATGCAGTATGTGCTGAACATGGTGAAAATGCACATGAAACCCACGGCGGAGGCCAACGCCTCATCCCGGCTGAAAAAGACCAACAGGATGTTCTACGACAGCGTCTGTCCCGGAGACCTCCTGCTGCTGGCGGAAGCGGATTACCGCGGATGCGGCGGCACCGGGGAGGTGTTCCCCGCAGGAAAGTTTCTTCGGGAAAGGCTGAAAGTCTTTGAGAAGATCATGGAAGAACCGCCCCTCAGAGGCAGGGATCTGATAGAAAACGGGGCTGAAGCCTCCGCAGATTTTCACGAATACCTTGATTACGCTCTCAAACTGAAGCTGGCCGGAGAGGACCGCGCCTCCCAGCTGAAACAGACCCTGGCGTACATCAGAAAAAAAACCGAGGGCAAATGATGGACTGCGTGACTTATTTTTCCAGGCTCGATATCCCGGACGGGGGAGAGAATCCCCGGGTAAAAGCGGCTCTTCTCAAATTCTTCTATGACAAGGGCTTTTATTTCGATGTCCGCTCCCGCCTGGAGGATATCTTCTCGGATTTTACCCTTGACAACATGGTAAGCATCTGGGCCGGAGAAAAGGTCTCACTGTATCCCGAGGAAAAAGTCTGCCTCGGGGAAAAGAGCCGCTGCCTTCTGGAGAAAGTCCTCCGCGACCGTTCCTGCTCCATGGCAGGCAGTTCCACAGGAATAATCGGAAAGATCTACGAAAGGAGTCTGGAAGCAGCCCAGCGCAAAAGCCAGGGCATCACCTATACCCCGGAGGACATCTGCGACTACGTATCCGCAATGCTCAGGGGAAAGACCTCCCTGGAGACGAGGTTCCTGGACCCCGCCTGCGGCTGCGGCACCTTCCTTGAGATATTCTATGACAGCCTTATCCGCTGCTACTGGGAAATGAGCGATTTCGAGCTCATCAGCGAAGCCCATGAAAGGATACTTAAAAACAGTATCTGGGGCTGCGACACCTCGCCTTACGCCTGCGCCATCGCGAAGATCACTCTGGCACTGAAGTACCGCAGGTTCGTCATGTGTGAAAACATCATAAACGCGGACAGTCTTACGGACCTTCCGGAGAGCTGCACCGCCTTCTTTGACATCATCGCGTCCAATCCCCCCTACATCGGCCACAAAACGGTGGACGCGCAGTACAGGAAAAATATAGAGAAACTGTACGGGGAAGTCTATTACAACAAGGCTGACATAGCCTACTGTTTTTTCGTGCTGGGAGAAAAGCTCCTGAAGCCCGGCGGATGCCTGCTGTACGTTTCCAGCCGCTATTTCACCCAGAGCAGATACGCAGACGGACTGAGGGGCTTCATTCTTGAGCGGATGAAGATACTCAAGGTCATAGACTTTTACGGGGCCCGCCCCTTCAAGAATACCGGGGTGGATCCGCTGATAATAATGCTGAAGAAGGAACGGCCCGGGGAGGACTATATCATCCCCTCAGTGCGCTTCCTGTCCCGCTCGGGAAGCGCCATACTCGACGATCCCAGCGTGGAACAGCTGAGAACGCCGGCTTCGATGCTCAGCTCCTCCGGCTTCAACTTCCTGTCAGCTCCGCAGCTAAGACTGAGGGAACTGACGGAGGAAAAATGTCCCCTGAAGCTCTCCGATATCTGCGAGTTCTTCCAGGGGATCATCACCGGATGCGACGGCGCTTTCGTTACCGACTCCGGCGACCCGGCTGCCGCGGAATGCGGGAAGAAATGGATAAAAAGCTCCTCCATCACTCAGAACGGCATAGAATACCGGGGGCTTTGCCTTCTGTATACCGATGCGCTGCGGGATCTGGAGGAGGCCCCCCTTACCCGGGAGCGGCTCGGGGGCTACCGGGAAAAGCTGTCCCGCCGCAGGGAATGCGCCGCAGGGAAGAAGGAATGGTTCAGGCTGCAGTGGGGCAGGCGCGCGGAGCTGTTTGAGCAGCCCAAGATCGTTTTCCCCTACAAGAGCGCGTCGAGCCGTTTCACAGTGGACCGGGACGGATACTTCTTCAGCGCGGACATCTACGGAATGAGGTTAAGGGAAGACTTCCGGGAGAAGCTCTCCCTGGACACACTGGCGCTTCTTCTGAACACGCCCCTTTACCGGGACCTCTTCTTTTCCTTCGCGAAAAAGCTCGGGGGCGCCCTTTACGAATACTATCCCAATACCCTGGGAGAGCTGAGGATGCCTCCGGCAGGCATCATAGCGGGATTTGGGAACACGGGAGATATTTATGACTATTTCGGAGAAAAGTATGAAGGATAATTACCGGCTGGCACTGGAAGGGATGTTTGAGCGCTTCCGCGCCTGCCGCATAAAGGAGCTTTCCGAAGCAACGGGCGCCGAGGAGAAGGACGGCAGGATATTTCTGGACTACTACGGAAGAAGACTTGAGGCTGATCCCGATGCCATGACCCTCACATGGTGCGATGACGGAAGCGGGGTGTCCACCGCCGACGGGCTTCTGATCCTGGCGTATCTGATAGGAGCGAACCCGCAGGCAAGGGAAACGGGGATACTCTGTTCATTCAGGGAGATCCGGGCAGCCGCAGTCTTTGAGGGAGCCTTCCTGAAAAGCATCGCGCCTTACAAGAAGGCCTTCACAGACAGGGAGGATTTCCTCTCCTGCGCTCTCAGGGCGGGGGGCGAGGCCCTTTCCATGGGTGACGCGGCCGTAAGGATGCGTCCCTTCCTCCATATCCCCATCATATGCGTATACTACGAAGGGGACGACGAATTCCCCGCGGACATCACGGTGCTGTACGATAAAAGCATCACCGATTTCATACATGAGGAGAATGTTCCCACTCTCGG
>CADBPP010000164.1 GCA_902796565.1 uncultured Eubacteriales bacterium
ATCTTTATTGACCAGCTCAATAAACTTCTTAATATTCTCATTTGACATATCGTATCCCTCCATATTAAGTCAAAAAGAACCGTCCCCATTGACTTCCCCGTTGACTTCCTGCCAGGCTGTCTCGTATCTCTTTACGAGGACAGAGGTTTTGACGTTAAAGACATAGTGATGTCCATGTTTACGGCAGGTGCTTTTGGCTTAGTGATCGCAGAAAGAGCCAGCATAGCCGGAGCTCAGGGAGGCTGCCAGGCTGAGTGCGGAAGTGCAGCGGGAATGGCTGCCGCCGCTCTTACTGAAGTGATGGAAGGAACTCCATCAATGTGCGGCGATGACTGCGCAATGGCTCTTGCAAGCCAACTGGGGCTTGTATGTGATCCGGTGGCTGGCCTTGTAGAGATCCCCTGTATCAAGAGAAATGTATCCGGGCTTATGATAGCATTTTCATGTGCGGATATGGCTCTTGCAGGCATAGAGGCAAAGATACCTGCAGACGAATGCCTGGATGCAATGCGTGAGGTGGGAGATTCAATGCCTGCCTCACTTAAAGAAACCGCCGGAGGCGGACTGGCTACGACCCCAACAGGCATAAGGCTCAGAAAGCAGGTTTACGGAGACTGACTCCAAAAACATCCTAAAGGCTTATGATAATGTGCTCCAGGGGAAACGCCCTAACGGAGAAGCAAATGATACCCCGGAACGGCTTTCTTTCGAGGACCGGGCTGTACTTGCATCTCTGCAGGAGCAGATGTCGCAGGCCGCAGGTTTATTTCGCGACCCTAACCGCGTTATCTTGAAATGAATGCGACCTGTGGGTAGAATAATTACTCAATTTCACCAGCAACTATCTGCTGTCCTTGAAAAAAATCCCGGCTAACAGAAGAGCAGCAACGATGGCGGTAAAAACAAGCGTGAAGATCGGATATATGAATGCGGCAATCAGGCAGATTGCATAGAAAAAATAGCCTGCGATGCGCAGCCGCACCTGAAATTTTATCTCATCAGTGACATCCGGATTATCCTTCTTTACCTGCCACCTTAAACCATTGAATGATGCTGTACATAGCATCTGGGCTAAGGCGTACATAACTTCCGGAACTGTAGAAGCAGGATTTTTCCCAACCCAGGCGGTTGCAAACGGTATCAGGGTAACAAAAAGAATCCACAATCCGTTCAGCAGGAATGCGCGTGAGGATATTACTGTTGCGGCTTTGAACAAATCATGGTGCGCATGCCAGGCAGCGTAGATCATGATGAAGCTTATCACATACGCAAAGAAAACAGCATTATTTTCCAAAAGCCCTTTCCATGTCGGGCTATCCGGCACGGCAAGCTCCAGCACCATTATCGTTGCCGCTATGGCAAGGATTCCATCTGTGAATGCCTCAACTCTTGATTTTTCCATGATTTGCTCATTTACCTCTGCTGTATATTTCTGCCTGACGGGATCCACATGACTGCCTCCATCATATCTTCATTCACACTTTCAGTCAAAGGCCGGGGAATTTTCGTAAGATTTCTTAATTTCGCCATTTTGATCTCCCCCCTTTATGATAAAATAACCTAGAAACCGGGATTAATGTCATTGTTGTTTTTGAGGGTAAAAATGAGCGATAACAAGATCAAAAGAATCAGCCTGATAGTACTGTTATTTATGATGCAGTCAGTTCTTCTGTTTCCGGTAATGACAAAGGCAGAGACTATCAAGCCTATCCGGGTCGGTTATTATGAAAACGAAGTATTTGAGGAGGGGGCCCGGGAAGGCGCCGTTAAAACAGGATATGCATATGAATACTATCAGAAAATGTCCGAATATACAGGGTGGAGGTATGAGTATGTATATGGGGATTTCAGCGATCTGTACCGGATGCTTATTGACGGGGAAATAGATCTGCTGGCTGGCCTTGCGTGGAAAGAAGACCGGGAATCACTCATAGGTTATCCTGATTCTCCTATGGGGAATGAAACTTATAATCTTGTTAAGCATGATGCGAATGAGGATATTACCACTGATCCAAATACACTTAATAACAAGAAGATCGGTGTTCTGGACAGTGCAATGAAGGATGCCCTGTATGAATATTTGGATAGTAATGCAATAAATGCTGATGTGGTTACTTTTCCAGATTATGAACCGCTGTTTTCTGCTTTTGATAACCGTGAGATAGACGTAATCGCAGCTGAAGGCGACGGCGCATACGGAAGGGATAATTCTGAACTTCTATTCTCTTTCGGAGCTTCAAACTATTATCTTTGTGTCAGTAAGTCACGCCCTGAACTTCTAGATATCCTGAATGCCGCTCAGGCAGAACTTTCATTGGATGAACCGAATTACATCAATTTTTTAAGGAGCAAATACTACCCGGTCAGTATATCCAGCAGAGCTTTTTCACCGGCAGAGAAGGAATGGCTCTCATCTCACAGCAAACTCGTGGTTGGATACCTGAATGATTACCTTCCATATAGCGATACAGATTCATCAGGCAGAGCTACCGGAGTGGTCAAGGATATTGTTCCAAGGATGCTGGAAGATCTTGATATCAGGGAACTTGCGGTATCGTATAAGAGTTTTGACAGTTATGATGAAATGATCTCTGCCCTGAGTTCCGGAGAGATAGATGTTTCTTTTCCTGCAGGCGGAGGACTCTATTATTCGGAAGAAGGCGGAGTACTGCTTTCAAATGCTGTTGTTTCAGCAGCAACCGAAATCGTATATGAGGGAGAATATAATGAGAACACCATCAGTAAGTTTGCGGTCAATGAAAATAACCGGATGCAGTACTATTTTATTAAATCTCATTATCCCAACGCAGAGACTCTTTTCTTTTCTTCTATTGATGAATGCCTGAGGGCAGTTGATGAAGGGACTGTCGGATGTACTACGTTAAATGGTATGAGAGCGAATGACATCCTGCGGAACAGCCGATACAGCAATCTTTCACTTCTCCAGACAACATATAATGATGACAGATGCTTCGGTATAAAGATAGGAAATGAAGGACTGTTAAAGTTGGTCAACCGGGGTATTAATGTCCTTGGATCAGACTATGCCCAAAATCTTGCTTTCCGTTATACAGATGAACTGTATGCCTACTCAATGGCAGATCTCATACGGGATAATTCTTTTCTTTTCGGAGGGATAATACTTGCTGTTGCGGCTTTGATCATCCTGTTTCTGATACGGGATCATAAACGTACTAGAAGAGAGATAGAGAATAAAGAGGCAGCCAGAAAAGAGCTGGAAAAAGCCAATGAGGAATTGCTGGAACAACAGATGCGCCGTGAGCAGCAGGACAAAATGATAACTGCATTGGCATCCGATTACCGCTGTGTTTATCATGTTGATCTGGATAATAATGATGCAGTCTGTTACAGAGCGGATCCTAATGACCACGAACAGACTCCGGAGGGGATCCATTTCCCATATTTTGAGAGATTTTCATGGTATGCAGAGCATTCTGTTTCAGAAAGCTACAGGGATGGATTTCTAAAATTCATAGATCCTGAGCATGTCCGGGAAGCCCTTAAGGATGATCCGATCATAGTGTACAGGTATCTTGCGAACAGGGGTGGCAGAGAATATTATGAAATGATCCGCTTTGCAGGAGTCAGACATGCGGAAAACCGTGATGACCACATAGTACATGCGGTAGGAGTCGGTCTTACCGTAATTGATAATGAAATGAGGGAAACACTTGCAAAAAACCAGGCTCTTGGTGAGGCGCTTGCCGGTGCAGAGGAAGCGAGCAAAGCAAAAACAGCCTTTCTGTCAAATATGAGTCATGAGATCCGTACGCCGATGAATGCGATCATCGGATTGGACAGCCTTGCTCTGAAAAGTGATACACTTTCCGACGAGGTACGGGAATATCTGGAAAAGATAGGGGAAAGTGCCAGACATCTTCTGGGACTGATAAATGATATCCTGGATATGAGCCGCATAGAATCCGGACGTCTGGTGCTGAGAAAGGAAGAATTTTCTTTCAGCCGCATGCTGGAGCAGCTTAATACCATGATCATGTCCCAATGTGCTGAAAAAGGACTTAAGTATGAATGCAGCGTTATAGGAGGCGTCAGTGATTATTATATCGGTGACGATATGAAACTGAAGCAGGTTCTTATAAATATACTTTCAAATGCCATAAAATTCACGGATCCGCCAGGAAGCGTAACCCTGACTGTCGAACGTACCGCAGTGTTTGAGGATCATTCCACCTTAAAATTTGTTGTTAAAGACAGCGGAATTGGTATGGATAAGTCATTTATTCCAAGACTGTTTGACGCTTTTTCCCAGGAAGATGACAGCAGAAATAACAGATTTGGCAGCACCGGACTCGGTATGGCTATAACAAAAAATATGGTAGAGCTTATGAACGGTTCGATTTCCGTTGAATCTGAAAAAGGGGTCGGAACAGAGTTTACGGTTTTTATCACACTGATAAACAGCGAACATATCGGATCCACAATGAGCCGGATCAATCCGGGAGACCTTTTTGTGCTGGTTGTGGATGATGAGGACATTGCAGCGGAGCACGCAAGAATTGTTCTTGATGAGGCGGGAATAAAAGCAGATACATGCAGCAACGGTCAGGAGGCAATGAAAATGCTGGAAGTTCAGCATGCAAAGCATGATCCCTATAACCTTGTACTGCTTGACTGGAAGATGCCGGAAATGGATGGTATTGAGGTTGCCAGAGAGATAAGAAAACAGTATGACAAAGAAACCACGGTTATCATACTGACATCTTTTAACTGGGACGAGATCATGGATGAGGCTCTGCATATCGGCGTGGACGGTTTTCTTGCAAAGCCTTTGTTCGCCTCAAATGTCATTGATGAATTTAAGCGTATTGCTCATAAGAATAATATGAGCCTCTTTTTGGAGAAGAAGCGGGCTGATCTGAAGGATAAAAAAATACTCCTTGCTGAGGATATAAAAATAAATGCAGAGATCATGAAAAATATCATTCTTGCCCGTGGAGCTTTGATCGATTATGCGGAAAACGGAAGGAAGGCATTGGAAATGTTTAATAGCAGCGCAGAAGGTTATTATGATGCTATCCTCATGGATGTCCGTATGCCGGAAATGGACGGGCTTGAAGCAGCTTCCGCAATCCGTTCTCTTGACCGGTCGGATGCTAAGAGTGTTCCGATAATTGCCTTAACGGCAAATGCATTTGATGAAGATGTCCAGCGTTCACTTCAGGCAGGAATGAACGCGCATTTAACAAAGCCTGTGGAACCGGATCACCTTTATCAGACATTGGAAGAACTTATCTGGGAGACTAAAGAAGGACGGGAAGACCAATTGAATGGCA
>CADBPP010000165.1 GCA_902796565.1 uncultured Eubacteriales bacterium
CAGGGGAAAGAACTTCGAAGTGAGACTGAGCGAGCATAAGCTGAGCGAACAGGTGAGCATGACCCTTATAGAGCCCCCCTGCGGCTCGAACATAGATATCCTCAAAAGCGGTGACGATGTCCTTTTCATCGACACGGGATATGCCCTTTACCGCAGGGAGATGATGCCCCTTCTCAAGAGGCTGGTGAGCGGCTGGGACGATATCGTCAAGAGAGTATACATCACTCATCCCGATCTGGATCACTGCGGTCTGCTGGAGGAGTTCGACGAAGTCATCCTGAACGAAAACTGTGCCGAGTGCCTGAGGCTCGAGGCCGAAGGAAAGGCAGGGTTCCGGGAGATGCTGGCCATGGATATGCCCTATATCGGGCTCACGAAGATCATGACGAGATATTTTCCCGCGGATACTTCCAAATTCAATGTAATGTGGGGCAAAAGGAGCGATTCAGAGGCTCTGTTCGAAAAGACCGGCACCCTGAGCTTCGGAGATCTCACCTTCGACGTGCTGGAGGGAGCGGGCGGCCATGTGAAGGGAGAGAGCGTGCTCATAGACTATGAGCATCATCTGTTGTTCCCCGGAGACATCTACATAAACGTGAAGGACCAGACTCCGGTGCAGGCGGAGTACAACCGCTGCGCTCCGGCGCTTCTGACATCCGTGGATACGGACAAGGCCCTGTGCAGGGAGGAGAGAAACGAGCTTATCTCCATGCTGAAGGGAGCGCCCTGGAGGATCTTCGGGGGCCACGGGGCTGTGGTGGACTACGTTCCCTTATCGGAATAAGCCGGATGGGATAAGGATCCTTCCTTCATTATCATTCCGACGGATCTTTCTTTTCGGATGTCACGTTTTACGGGAGATGTCCGGAATACGAAACCAACAATAACGGAGAGACTCATGACAAGGGATTTTCTTCCTGTAACGAAAAAAGATATGGAAAAAAGGGGATGGGACGAATGCGACTTCGTTTTCGTGACGGGGGACGCGTACGTGGACCATTCCTCCTTTGGCATGGCCCTCCTTTCAAGACTTCTGGAGTCCCGGGGCTTTAAGGTGGGCATCATCGCCCAGCCTGACTGGAAGGATCCCTCGTCCGTGACGGTCCTGGGAAGGCCTAAGTACGCTTTTCTCATATCTTCCGGAAACATGGATTCCATGGTCAACCACTATACCGTGAACAAAAAGAAACGTTCCTCCGACAGATACTCTCCGGGAGGGAAAGCGGGCAAAAGGCCCGACTATGCCCTCACGGTCTACTGCAACCTGGCAAAGGCGGCCTATAAGGACGTCCCCGTGATAACGGGAGGCATAGAGGCTTCCCTCAGAAGGCTCGCCCACTACGACTACTGGTCGGACCGCTTCAGAAGAAGCGTGCTCATGGACAGCGGGGCGGACCTTCTCGTGTACGGAATGGGGGAGAAAGCCCTTTTGGAGATAGCTGAATGCTTCAGAAGCGGTCTTTCGGTGAAGGACATGACATTTATCCGGGGCACTGTATACATGGCCAGGTACATAGGGGATATCCCGGACCTGGTCATTCTTCCCGACTATGAGTCGATGCTCTCCGACCGGAAAAAGTATGCCGAAAGCTTCGGGATACAGTACAAAAACACCGACAGCATCACGGCGAAGGTCCTCTCTGAATGCTACGGGACTAACCGCTACGTCGTGCAGAATCCTCCACAGCATCCCCTTACGACCCAGGAGATGGACGATGTCTACGAGCTGCCCTACATGAACACATATCATCCCATGTATGAGGCGGCGGGCGGAATCCCCGCCCTGGATGAGGTGAAGTTCTCCCTTACCTCCAACAGAGGATGCTTCGGTTCCTGCAGCTTCTGCTCCCTGGCCTTCCACGAGGGAAGGGTGGTGCAGGCCAGGAGCCACGAGTCCCTTGTGAGAGAGGCAGTGGAAATGACGAAGGATCCCGCTTTCAAGGGCTACATACATGACGTGGGAGGACCCACGGCGAACTTCAGAAGACCCTCCTGCGACAAACAGCTGACGAAGGGAGTGTGTTCCCACAG
>CADBPP010000166.1 GCA_902796565.1 uncultured Eubacteriales bacterium
AATGCTCCGACCTCGGGACCATCGAGATGAAAACGTCCGACTTCTCCGCGACTTCTCTTGAAGAGCCGCAGGCTACCGCTCCGAGAGCCGCGAGCTTTTCGACTTTCGCGGCGACTACGTCATAGCAGTAGACCGTATCGTCATGCTTCTTTATGATATTCTCGCACATGGACTCACCCATCGTGCCGAGTCCTACAAATCCAATCTTCATTATTCTGACCTCAGTTTCTGTATTAGTTTCCGGCGGTATTGTCCCATGCCTCGCAGAAAGTCTCGATGCCCTGGCGGGTGTACGGATGCTTTATGGAGTCTTTGTAGACCGCAAGCCCCGCTGTGACGATGTCCGCGCCCGCGACCGCGCAGTCAACGAACTGCTTAGGTGTCCTGATAGCGGCACAGATTATCTGAGTCTCGCCCAGGAAACCGTAGTTTGCGTATATCTCAACTATGTCGCGTATGTACTTTTTGCAGTCCTCACCGTTGGCTTCCTTCCATCCGATGAAAGGAGAAACGAAAAGGCAGCCGATCTTTCCCGGGAGAATGGCCTGGGCGGCTGAGAAAACGAGTGTCAGGTTTGTCCTGATGCCTTCAGCTTCCAGCCTTCTTGCCGCTGTTATGCCCTCTATGGTCGAAGGGATCTTGATGACGAAGTTTCCGCAGATGGAAGAAATCTTTCTCGCGGCCGCTACCATTTCATCCGCGTCATCAAGGTGAGGATTTATCTCGACGGAGACCGGGAATACATCCCAGCCCGGCGTATCCTCATCGCCCGTAAGGCCTTCTTCCTTCAGCCATCCCGCTATGTCTCCGAGAGCCTCAAGGAAAGGCTTACCCGAGTTCATGATATGCTTCGGATTCGTAGTGACCCCGTCGATGCCGAACGTGTTATAGGCCTCTTTGATCTCATCCAGTTTAGCGCTGTCTAAAAAGTACTTCATTCTTATACCTCCGGTTTTAGCTTGCTGTTTTTTCTTATGAATACTGGTGGTGTCCCTATCGGGGCATCTACTTCGAATTCTCCGCCCTTATACTCTTTTCCCGTAAAATAATGTACCCATTCGTCCTCCGGGAGCCAGACACTTCTTGAAACGGCTCCTTTTTTCAGTACCGGAGCCACCAGGATGTCCCGTCCCAGAAGATACTCATCCGATATAGTATACGCCTTTTCTTCGTCATAGTGGTAGAACAAAGGACGCATCACCGGTATGCCTTTTGAGGAATTCTCCGCCTCAAGAGCCTTCAGATACGGCTTGAGAGAAGCGTGGATGCCGCTGAACCTTGCCAGCTGAGCAAGCAGTTCTTCATCAGCGTCAAACTGCACGTTCCTCGACGGCTGATTGCCCTCGTGGAATCTGTAAAGCGGTGAGAACGCGTTCATCTCTTCCCAGCGCAGAAGGAGCTCCTTGCTTCTGGTCATTCTCATGACAGTCGTGTATCCGCCGACGTCCGAGTGGGTCATGCCAAAGCCGCTCATCGCCAGCGACAGTGTCGCCGGTATTACGGACGCTATCCCGTCGTCAGTCGACCAGTCGACATGCTGATCGCCCGTCCACATCATAGGTGAATACTTCGGAGTTTCCGTATAGCCCGCTCTTGTGAAGAAGAACACCTCGTCCTGAGCTCCGGCTTCCTCTACGGCTTCCCTGTTGAGCCTTGCCCAGATAGCCGGCCACTGATTATGCAGCACCTCAGGATCCTCCCCTGAATAAAGCACGCAGTCTGTCGGCAGATACTCTCCGAAATCCGCCATCCATCCGCCCATGCCCGATCCTATCATGTTCTCCCTGATGATCTTCTTGTACCATTCGTAAGCTTCCGGATTCGTAAAGTCGATCATGGCAGCCGGGAAAGTCGTGATGGTCACAAGGTAGTCATTGCCGTCCTTGTCCTTGACACAGTATCCATGAGCGGCCGCGTATTCATATAGGTCTTTTTCGAGAGCCAGGAAAGGATTTATGTAGCCGAGGAACCTGACGCCTTTTGCCTTCCATTCCTTTATCTTTTCTTCAGGATCCCTGTAGAGGTCCCTGTCCCATTCCCAGTTCCACATCACCTGGTAGCCGAAGCCGGTCCTTCTGCATCCGCACCAGTCCTGGCACCACACACCGCAC
>CADBPP010000167.1 GCA_902796565.1 uncultured Eubacteriales bacterium
CTATCAGAGAAGGGACAGCAGCAGCCAGAGCGGAAGCTACCAGAGAAGGGACGGAAGCAACCAGAGCGGCAGCTACCAGAGAAGGGACGGAAGCAACCAGAGCGGCAGCTACCAGAGAAGGGACAACAGCAGCCAGGGCGGCAGCTACCAGAGGCGTGACAACAATGCCCAGGGCGGCAGCTACCAGAGACGTGACAACAATAACCAGGGCGGAAGCTACCAGAGAAGGGACGGAAGCGCCCAGGGCGGCAGCTACCAGAGGAACAATAACCAGGGCAGCAGCTACCAGAGGAACAATAACCAGGGCGGCAGCTATCAGAGAAACAACAGTCAGGGCGGCAGCCAGAACCGCCAGAACACCCAGAACCGCCAGAACACGCAGAACAACCGCAGCGCTGCGGCGGACAAGCCCCTCGAGAAGAGCAAGAACGACAAGTTCAAGGTGAACTCCAAGCAGAAGAACGAGGAGAAGAACAAGAACCGCGAGAACTTCTTCGAGGAGAAGCCCCTGACCCGTCTGGACAACACCAAGAAGAAGCACGGCTCCAAGAGCCAGTACAAGACCGAAAAGGCGGAGAAGAAGGAAAAGAGAGCCACCAGCGGCGTCACCGGCACCGTTACAGTGCCCGAGGCCATCAGCGTCAGCGAGCTTTCTGAGCTGATCCTGCTGGCTCCCACCGAGATCATCAAGACCCTCATGAGCTACGGCATCATGGCCAGCATGAACCAGACGCTGGATTTCGATACGGTTTCCATCATCTGCGAGGAGCTGGGCATCTCCGTGGAGCTGGAGCAGGAAGAGGATATCTTCGCGAGGATCGAGGCGGAGCACTTCGCCGATGAGTCCGCGCTTAAGACCCGTCCGCCCATCGTTACGGTCATGGGACATGTCGACCACGGCAAGACGTCCCTCCTGGACGCCATCAGGGAGACCAACGTCACCAAGGGCGAGTCCGGAGGCATCACCCAGCACATCGGAGCCTATACGGTGGAGATGAAGGGACATCCCATAACGTTCATCGATACTCCGGGACACGCCGCATTCACGGCGATGCGTTCCAGAGGAGCTTCCGTTACGGATATCGCGGTGCTGGTGGTGGCGGCCGACGACGGCGTAATGCCCCAGACCGTGGAAGCCATCCATCACGCCAAGGCGGCGGGAGTTCCCATCGTCGTGGCCATCAACAAGATGGACAAGGCATCCGCAAATCCCGACAGGGTCAAGCAGGAGCTGACGGAGCATGACGTGGTATGCGAGGATTACGGCGGAGACGTCATCTGCGTTCCCGTATCCGCGAAGGCCAGGACAGGTCTGGACAACCTTCTGGACATGATCCTGCTGGTGGCGGAAGTGGAGGACCTCAAGGCCAACTTTGACCGCGAGGCCATCGGTACCGTCATCGAATCGAGGATCGACAAGCAGAGGGGCATCACCGCATCACTGCTGGTGAAGTCCGGTACGCTGCATGACGGGGACTACATCGTCATAGGGCCCTCCTACGGCAAGATCAGGGTCATGACGGACCACAACGGAAAGAGGATCAATTCCGCAGGGCCTTCCATGGCCGTGGAGGTGCTGGGCCTTCCCGAAGTGCCCGCGGCGGGAGACAAGTTCTTCGTTGCCGAGAACGAAAGGGAAGCAAAGAAGATCACCGACCGCAGGAAGGACCGCATGAGGATACTGGCCACCAAGGCCAGCGGACCCAAGAGCCTGGAGGATATCTTCTCCAAGGTCTCCGAGGGCGAGCTCAAGGAGATCGCCGCCATCGTCAAGACCGATGTGGCGGGAAGCTACGAAGCCATCAAGCAGGAGCTTGAGAAGCTCAACGACAACGACGACGGCATCCGCATCAGGATCATCCACGGCGGTGTGGGCGAGGTCACCGAGACCGACGCTCAGCTGGCGGCGGCTTCCAGCGCGCTGATAATAGCGTTCAACGTGAAGACCGACAACAAGGCCAAGGCCGTATGCGACAAGGAAGGCATCGAGGTGCGCACCTACAGCGTCATCTACGATATCATCAACGATGTCACCGCGGCCATGAAGGGCATGAAGGAACCGGAGTACGAGGAGATCGTGACCGGAGAAGGCGTCGTAAGGGCCACCTTCAAGATCCCCAACCTCGGGCTCATCGCGGGAAGCTACATCACGGAAGGCTGCGTGAAGCGTTCCGACAGGATCCGTGTCATCAGAGGCGGGGAAGTCATCCACGAGGGTTCCATCAGCTCCCTCAAGCGCTTCCAGGATGATGTCCGTGAGGTGCAGACCGGTTACGAATGCGGTATCGGCATCGAGAAGTTCACGGATCTTGCCGAGGATGACAAGCTCGAATTCTATTCAATGAGAGAGATCACGGAATAATGGCAACAAAGCACAGGATCGAAAAGATCAATGAACTGATAAGGACCCAGATCAGCGAAACGGTGAGCTACGGTCTGAAGGATCCGAGGCTGGAGAACGTGATCGTGGGCGTGAGCCGCGTGAACACCACCCCGGACATGAAGTACTGCAAGGTGTATTTCAATATATACACCGGCGACGATGAGCAGGCCGGTGAGATAATGGGAGTGCTGGAGAAGGCGAAGGGATATATCAGAAAGCAGGTCTCCGACGCCCTCACCACCAGGTATTCCCCGGAGCTCACCTTCATACTGGACGATTCCTACAAGCAGTATGATCACATTAACGAGATACTAAAGGATCTCGATATCAGGCAGGAAGATGAAATATGATTTCAGCGCTGTGGTCCGGGAGCTCTCCCGGGCCGGCAGCATTCTTATTCTGACCCATACCAGCGCTGACGGTGACGCGGTGGGTTCATCCGTCGCCGCGGGACTGGCCCTGAAGGCCATGGGAAAGCGGGTCTCATATGTGGTGGAGAAGGACAAGTACGGCCTTGACCGTTTTCTGGAGGAGATGTCCTGTTTCGGGGAGCCTCTGCTGGAAAGCTACGATCTGGCTCTGTGTCTCGACTGCTCCACCTTTGATTATATGTACGGCAATGAATACGTTTCCCGATGCGCAAGAAAACTGGTGATCGACCACCACAAGACCAACACCGGCTACGGCGACGTGAACCTGGTGGACGGGACTTCCGCCTCCTGCGGGGAGATAGTGTTCGAACTGATAAAGCACCTGGGGATACCCGTTTCCAGGCAGATGGCCCATGCCCTGTACCTCGCCCTTTCCACGGATACGGGCAACTTCATGTATTCCAACACCAACTCCAGGACATTTGAGCTGGTGGCGGAGCTGTACAACCTTTACGACGACTATTATCTCATCGCCGACAGAATGAGGTTCGCTCCCATGAAGGCACTGGAACTGATGAGGGTGGGCCTTTCGAGCCTTCTGATCTCCGATGACGGGCACTTTGCCGTCATCCGCCTGATCTACGACATGGGCTACAGCGACAGGCTCAACATAGTTTCGGACAGCCTTCTCGACGTGGTGAGATACACCGAGGGCATAAAGGTCACCGTTCTTGTGAGACAGACCGGTGAGGACAGCTTCAAGATATCCCTGCGGAGCACGGACGACGCTTATGACGTCAGCGTTCCGGCCGCACAGATGGGCGGAGGAGGCCACGAGAAGGCCGCGGGATTCAGCTTTGAGGGGCCCTACGCAGAACTTGAGAAAAAGATAAGGGAATACTACGGTTTCTGATGGACGGAGTTTTCGTTGTGAACAAGCCCCGGGACATCACCAGCTTCGGCGTGTGCGCCATGATAAGGAAGCTTACCGGGACGAAAAGGACCGGCCACACCGGCACGCTGGACCCCATGGCCACCGGTGTGCTGGTGGTATGCACAGGCAGCGCGGGAAGGCTCATCGAGTACATGCCCGAGAAGGTCAAGCGCTACACAGCCGGCATCGGTTTCGGATATGTTTCTGACACCCAGGACATCTGGGGAAGTGTGGAGGAGCGTACAGCACCCTCCTTTGACCTGGCTCAGCTGGAAAAGGCAATGAGTTCCCTCACCGGCACCTACATGCAGAAGACCCCCGCGTTTTCCGCCAGGAAGGTCAACGGCAGGGCTCTCTACAGCTATGCCAGGGCGGGGGAGGACGTGCCGCCCGTGGAAAAGCAGGTCACTGTGGAGAGCATAGACATCCTGGATTTCACCGGGACGGGCGCCGTCATCGACGTGGTGTGTTCCAGAGGGACATATATCAGGCAGCTGATCTCCGACGCCGGGGAGATGCTGGGGTGCGGTGCGGTGATGACGAGCCTCGTGCGTACATCCACGGACGGCTTCGACATTTCAGAGGCCCATACTCCCCAGGAGCTGGCCCGTGCCGCACAGGAGGGCGTCCTCGGAGAGCTGATGCTCCCGCCGGACAGCCTGATCCCCCAGATCCCGCGTTTTGACGCGGACGCCTCCGGCGCCGCGCGTATCGCCAACGGGATGAGCCTGGACGTGTCCGGAAGCGGACTGCCGGACAGTGCGGTAAGAGTATATTCACCCGACGGCTTCATAGCCCTGGGAGAGATCTCCGGTGGGCTTTTAAAGCCGAGGAAGGTTTTCAAATGATAGTTATCAGTGATTACGACCAGTTCAGAATGGACCCTGACGAGAAGGTGAGCTGCGCCTTCGGATACTTTGACGGGCTGCATCTCGGACACATGAAGGTGCTTTCCGCGGCCATGGTGTCCGGGATGAAGAGCGCCGTCATGACCTTCACCAACAGGCCCATGAACTATGTGGAGGGTACCCGGCAGGAAGGCGCCAGGCTCATGACCAATGAGGAGAAGATCGATCTCCTCGGAAAGATGGGCTTCGACTACCTGTTCATGTTCGAGTTCAACGAGCAGATAATGAACACATCGAAGGAGGATTTCATCCGGGATTTCATGTGCCGCTTCGGCATCAGAAGAGCCGTATGCGGCAGCGACTACACCTTCGGCAAGGGCAGGGAGGGCAATTCCTCCAACATCAGGGAGCTGTGCGCTCCCTACGGCATCGAGGTGGAGATAGTCGATGACGTATACTTCCTGGACAGCCTCATCAGTTCCACGGACATAAGAAACGCTGTAAGGAGCGGCGATGTCATCAGCGCCAGGCAGATGCTGGGAAGGTTCTATTCCATCAGCGGCACCATCGTGGAAGGCCGGCACATCGGCCACAGGATGGGCTTCGCCACGGCCAACATCGTGCCCGCCCCGTTCCTTCTCGTGCCCCGCAGCGGGGTGTATCTCACCCGGTGCACTCTGGAAGGTGAAAAGAAGTATTATTCGGTGAGCAACATAGGGACCAATCCCACCGTCACCGATTCCTCCGACGTGGTCCTGGAGAGCCATCTCTTCGACTGCGAGGAAGACCTGTACGGCAGGAGCATGAAGGTGGAGTTTCTGGTGAGGCTCAGAAGCGAGATGCGCTTCTCCTCCATGGAGGAGCTGGCGGAGCAGATCTCCAGGGATATCGGCATTGCGAAAGACTTTTATGAGATATAGCATTTATACACTGGGATGCAAGGTGAACAGCTGTGACAGCGACACCATATCCGCGGCCCTTGAGGCAGCGGGGCTGGCTGCCGCGGGTGAAGGGGAGGAGCCGGATCTCGCGGTTATAAACACCTGCGCCGTAACCTCCGAGAGCGTAAGGAAATCGAGACAGCTGACAAGACATGTCAGGAGCACGTATCCCGAATGCTTCATAGCGGTATGCGGATGCTTCGCCAGACTGGAGGAAGCCGGGAATGAGCTTCCCGAAGCGGACAGTGTCATCAGAGAGACCCGGGCCGACCTCACTGGAAGGGCGATCCTTGAAGCATATCTGGGAAGGAGCGCCGACGGCGTGGCCCCCGCCCTTTTAGGCACGGTGCATGAGACCCGTACCAGGGCTTCACTGAAGATCCAGGACGGATGCAACCGTTTCTGCACCTACTGCATCATACCATATCTGAGGGGCAGGCTCTGGAGCGCCTCCCCGGATGACGTCATCGAAAAGATAAACGCCCTCTCTTCTGAGGGATACCGGGAGGTGGTCCTCACCGGCATACACATCGCCTCGTATTCATATGAGGATAAAAGCCTCATTGACCTGCTGGAGCGCGTCGATTCCGAAAGCGCCATAGAGCGCTTCAGGCTCGGTTCCCTGGAGCCGGTCCTGATGAGCGGGGAATTCGTCGGGCGCCTTGCCCGTCTTAAGAAACTCTGCCCCCATTTCCATCTTTCCCTGCAGAGCGGGAGCACCTCCGTCCTCAAGAGGATGAAGAGGCGCTACA
>CADBPP010000168.1 GCA_902796565.1 uncultured Eubacteriales bacterium
CAGCATCTCCTGCGTGCGGCCCACGGCGAAGGCCGGGATGATGACGTTGCCTCCGCGGTCGAGCGCCTCCTGGATGATGCGCGCGAGATCCTTCACGTGGTCCGCGTCGGGCTCGTGCAGGCGGTCTCCGTAGGTCGATTCCATGACCACGTAATCCGCTTCCGTAATATACTGCGGATCGCGGATGAGCGGCTTGTTGAAGTTCCCGATATCGCCGGAAAATACGATCTTTTTCGTGACCTTGCCTTCCGTCATCCAGATCTCGATGGAGGCGCTTCCCAGAAGATGGCCGGCGTCGACGAAGCGGATCTTCACGTTCTCGTTGAGATCCACCGTCTGGCCGTAGGGAACGTCCTTAAAGAGCTTTATCGCCGCCTTCGCGTCGTCGACGGTGTAGGCAGGCTCGACGAGCTCCTCTGCCGCGCGCTTCAGCTTGCGGTTCCGGTACTCGACCTCCTGTTCCTGGATATGGGCCGAGTCGAGCAGCATGATGGCGTCGAGGTCCATGGAAGCGTTGGTGCAGTAGACCGTGCCGTGGAAGCCTTCCTTTACGGCAAGGGGGATCATGCCGGAGTGGTCGATATGGGCATGGGTGAGCAGGATGAAGTCGACCTCCGCGAAGCTGACAGGCAGCGGTTCGTTCTTATAGATGTTCTTTCCCTGCTCCATGCCGTCGTCGATCAGGATCTTGAGGCCGCCGGCTTCAAGAAAGTGCATGGAACCGGTCACCTCATGATCTGCTCCCAGAAATGTCAGTTTCATAGATCCTCCTTCCTGTTCAGGCTTCCCAGACTATGCCGGGATATTCCATCGTCCGATTCCTTGTCATAAGGTCGTCGAGCGCTTTCGACGCGGGCTTGTCCTCGAACAGCACGCGGTTCGTTTCTTCGATGATGGGGATGTCCACGCTGTACTTGCGGCCGAGCGCGAGTCCCGCCTTCGCGGAATAGATGCCCTCGACCACCTGGCCGACTTCCTTCGTGGCGGCCTCCATGGTCCAGCCCTGTCCCATGAGCTGTCCGGCCCTGCGGTTCCTCGAGTGCTTCGACTGGCAGGTGACGATGAGGTCGCCGAGGCCCGTCAGGCCGTAGAAGGTATCGTGCCGGCAGCCCATGGCCGTTCCGAGCTGAGCGAGCTCCTTCACGCCGCGGGTGATGAGCGCCGCGAGCGTATTGTCGCCGCAGCCCAGGCCGTCCGCCATGCCGGCGGCAAGCGCGATGACGTTTTTCAGCGAGCTGCCGACCTCCATTCCGACGACGTCGGCTCCGGTGTAGACGCGGAACTTCGGTCCCATGAAGATGCTCTGGATGAACTCCGCGGTGGCCCGGTCCGCCGCGCCCGCGCAGACCGCGGTCGGCACGCCGAGGCTCACCTCTTCCGCGTGCGAAGGCCCGCAGAGGGCGCCGACGTTTGCCTCGGGCAGCTCCTCCTTCGTGAGTTCGGACTGCGTGAGCAGGGTATCCTCCTCGATGCCCTTCGCGACGTTCACGAGGACCTGGCCGGGCTTAATGAGCGTCTTCATCTTCTGCACCGTGCCGCGCGTAAAGATGGAAGGCACGGCCAGCACGATCAGCGCCTTGTCCGCGCAGGCCTCCGCGAGATCCGAAGTAAAGCGCACGCTCCGCGGGATGGTGCTCCCGGGCAGGTTCACGTGCTTATAGGTACTGTTCAGCGCGTCGATCTCGTTCTGGAACGCGGACCAGAGCGTGACCTCGTGCCCGATCCCCGCGAGATGTATGGTCAGTGCGGTACCCCAGGTACCCGAACCTAAAACGCCGATCTTTGCCATAATGTATTGACCTCCTTGAAAGGATTGTTCTCAGTGTTTCGGAGTTCCGATCTTCAGTTTGTTCTCCGTGCCGGAAAGAAGCCTTCCGATGTTCGCCCGGTGCCGGAGGACGATGAGCAGAAGGATCGCCGCGCAGAGCAGCAGGATCTCGGGCCCGCTGCCCTTCGCGTAGGTCAGGTGCCCGTTCCAGCCGGCCGGCTTTCCGAGAAAGACGAAGATCGCCGTGATGACGAAATAGAGCGAGCCGACGAGGAGCGAGCCGATGGAAACATATCCCGTCCCGAGGCAGGTCCCGACGAAAACGGCCAGCAGGATAAAGAAATGGACCGGTCCCGAATAGATGGCGGTCGCGCCGAAGCAGGCCACGCCCTTGCCTCCGTTGAAGCCCAGGAAGGGACTGAAGCAGTGTCCGATCATGGCCCCGAGTCCCGTCCAGAGGGCCAGCACGAAGCGGATGTCCGTCTTCTCACGGAACAGCGCCCCCGCGATCCACAGCGGGATGAAGGTCTTGAGCATGTCGCCGACGAGGGTGACGGCGCCGGCTTTTTTGCCGAGGGAACGCAGCATATTCGTGCTTCCCACGTTGCCGCTCCCCATGCTCCGGATATTTACGCCCATGAGGCTCGCGTACAGGTAACCCGTCGGAAAGGTGCCGAATACAAGTCCCAGGATAAAGCATACGATCCGTTCCATTACGCGTCCTTGTCCTTTCGCTCCCTTATGATGAAGTGCACCGGCGTGCCCGCAAAGCCGAAGGCCTCGCGGATGCGGTTCTCGATATAGCGCCGGTACGAGAAATGAAATAGTTCCTTGTCGTTCACGAAGATCACGAAGGTCGGCGGCTCCACCGAGACCTGCGTGATATAAAAGAGCCTGAGCTGCTTTCCCTTGTCCGAGGGAGCCTGCTTCATCGCGGTCGCCTCGGCGAGGATCTCGTTCAGCACGCCCGTCTGCACGCGGAGCGTCTGGTTCTGGCGCACCTTGTCGATCTCGTCGTAGAGCTTCATGAGCCGCTGCCCCGTTTTTGCCGATACGAACATGATCTCGGCGTAGGGCATGAAAGCGAACTTGCGGCGCAGCTCCTCCGTAAAGCGGTAGATGGTCTTGTCGTCCTTCTCTTCCACCGCGTCCCACTTGTTCACGCAGAGGATGATGCCCTTCCCGCGCTCGTGCGCGACGCCGGCGATCTTGGTATCCTGCTCGGAAATGCCCTCGGAGGCGTCGATGACGATGACGGCGATGTTGCAGCGGTCGATGGCGGCAACGGTACGGATGATCGAATAGCGCTCGATGTCTTCCTTGATC
>CADBPP010000169.1 GCA_902796565.1 uncultured Eubacteriales bacterium
CTCTGAATAGACCTTCATGGTCCTCTTCAGAAGTTCAGCCTGACAACTGTCAGGGATTATGCGGAGTCTCATGGACACAGTCTGCTGTATTGACTACGTTCCTGTTCCATATACTAGAACAAATATACTATATATCAATAAGGATGTCAATATGGAAAACAGAAAAAACGCCGCATTTCCGGGCACTCCTCTCCCACTTACTGCGTTGAAGCGGGAGTCTCCTGCCCTGCGGCTTCGATGAACGCCCCGGCCGCTCCTCCGATAAGACCGCTGACGGCCGGTGCTATGATGAGGTCCACCGCGTAAAAGAACGGTATGCCCGCAGCGGACCGGCTGACCCGCACGCCCATGGGGACATCGGTGGAAAACCCCGCGAAACGCCTTTGCAGCATCCATCCGGCAAGGAAGCCGCAGCAGCCTCCCGCGCCCTTGAAGGTGTCCCTTGCCATCTTCGTGCCGTCCACGATGAGCTTTCCGTCCACGTAATCCTCAGGATAGGACTTGAGAGCGGCATAGGCTGATACGGCCGTCGCCATGATGAGCACCGTGATGACGGCTGTCCGCTCCTTTGCCGGATCGGCCTCTGTACGCTTCATGACCCAAAGGGAGAAGATCATAGTCATAAGCCCGGCGGCGGTCCCCGCCGCTGCGTCCTGGGGCGTATGGACCCCCAGGTATATCCTGCTGAACGGGACCAGAAGAACGAGAGCACCCATGGCATACCGGAGCGCCTTGGAAAGATCCTTCCTTATCAGCATCCCTCCGTAAACGGAAGCGGCATTGGCGGAATGTCCGCTGGGAAAGGAGTATCCCGTGGCGGTCGTCACGGAATCCCCGTAGGGGATTATCCTCGCATCCCTGATCCAGGGTCTGTAGGCACATACAGTCACTTTCAAAAGAACGTTGAGAAGCCTGTTCATCGACCAGCCCAGCATCAGGTAGGTGCCTGTCCTGCGGTCCAGGCTCCAGTAGATCACGGCCATGATGAGTATCACCGCAGGCGTCTCTCCCAGATATGTCATCTTCGAGAAAAATGAGGCAAAAACCCCTCCCGCGCCGTTACGGAAACGCTGCAGGATCAAAAGGATATCGATATCCATCCAGTCCGCTGTCCTCCCTTTTTCCTGATTATATCATAGGAACCGGCCCTTTTCTCATTTTTCGTTCCGGGTAAAAAAAGGGCTCCTCCCCTTCGGGGAAGGATCCCGTTTCGGGCTCTCCCGGGGAGGGAGGGACCCGGTTTCACACCTTAAGCCTGAACAGAGCGTGGCGGTTGCAGCAGACGTAGATATCCCTTACCCTTTCCATTCGGAAGTAAGCCTCGGCCTCCCCCTCCGGATAGAGCTTCACGAACTGGGTCCCCATATCCGACACCGCGCACAGAAAAGAGATATGATGCTCCTTCGTCATGGGATGAGCGACGGACACGAAGTATTCGTTCCCGATCCTTTCCGCTGTTATGGTATGCTCCGCGTCGCACATCTCCGCCTCCAGCGGAGGAAGGGTTATGCCGCAGCAGCTCACCAGCGCCTCCCCTACGGTACGTATGACGTTGCCGCATACCGGGCACACGTAGAACCTGCCTTTCGCCATGTTGGAAGCGCTGTTCGTGTTTATGATGTGATCCCCCTTCATCAGCTCGATCACCGAGATCCCGAGGGCTCCCGCCAGGCTCTCCAGAAGACTGATGTCCGGATAGCCCCTGCCGGTCTCCCACCTGCTGACCGCCTTGTCGCTGACATGGATCCTTTCCGCCAGTTCCTCCTGGGTCATCTTCCTTTCCTCGCGGATCCTTCTGATGGTATCACCTGTGATATATCTGTCCATTAGGACCTCCTTTCACAGAGAGTCTAACATGCATTGAGCGGACGGTCTACCTACGCATCGTAGAGTCCGTTGAGCTCCTAAGGTACCGGTCCCCGGTGCGGGATATGTCCAGTCACATGATGATATGTTCCGTCAGCTCTTTGATTACGTCGGAGAGGACTGCGTATGCCAGACAGAGGGAGGCCTCGGAGATATACTCGTTTTTCCCGTGGATACCGGAAAGGGAGTTCGACG
The DNA here is from genome assembly GCA_902796565.1 of uncultured Eubacteriales bacterium. Lineage (GTDB taxonomy): Bacteria > Bacillota > Clostridia > Eubacteriales > Anaerofustaceae > RUG14186. The sequence goes on from CADBPP010000169.1 coordinate 2,062, forward strand.
GGTCCAGCGGGAAAAATCCCGCGGCAGGGATGCCCAGAGCCCTGAAAAAGCGGTTGTCGCTGTATCCCGGCGTGATGGCGGGCATGAGAGCCGCCCGGGGAACGCGCTTTCTCAGGGCCCTTTCAAAGACCTCACCGAAACGCTCATAAAGCCGGCTTTCGGGAGCCTTTTCAAAGAAGTCCTCCATCCCGAGGTACAGCGGCTCAAGTTCCATCCTCCTTCCGGTGATTGAAGCGTATCCTGAGAAGTAATCCAGGATGTCCATGCTGTAATAGCCCTTCTTTGCCCCCGCAAGAAGGATCCTCCCGATATCTTCCCGGGAATGACCGTCACCTGATCCGCTGTCCCGGGCATCTTCCTTCTCGCCTGTCTGGAATGTATAGAAGATCTTTTCCCGGAAGCAAAAAGGATATCCGCCCCCTTCCCCGATCACCAGCTTCACATCATCCGTGATCTCCGGGTGCAGGCTGAGAAGCTTTCCGAGGCCGTCTTCTCCCCCCTCCTCCTCCAGATCCGTGACCAGCAGCTTCAGAGTGAAGGGGAGCCTGCCTTTCGCCGCGTCGCACATGAGCTTCATCCATACCGCGAGGGGGCCCTTGCAGTCCAGGGCTCCCCTGCCGAGGATGCAGCCCTTCCTCCTCAGACCGCTTCTTGGATGTGCCGCCCAGGAAAGTTCATCCCCGCAGTCCGCGGTATCCAGATGGGCGTGAAGCATCACCGCCGCGGGAGAGTCGCCCGTCACCTCCGACAAAAGGTGAAAAGCCCTGCGGGAGGAGCCTTCCGTGTCGAAGGGATACACGCTCACGCTCTGCCGTGAAAGCTCATCCATTATGAAGTCGCGGCAGGCTTCGGCGTCTTCTCCACCGCAGGAAGTGTCGAAGGCTATGAGTTTTATGAGCCAGAAAATGATGTCTTCCATACCTGTCCCTCCGCTGAAAACGGCTGTGCGGTATGCACAGCCGTCCTTATCCGTACTATTTGTCCATGTCCGAGATCAGCTCGGTGTAGTTGTTCTGGCCGTAGAAGAATTTGATGTTTTCCCAGTCGGTATCATAGGGATTGTATCCTCCGTGGCCCTCTCCCTCTTCCTGGATCTCCTCGGAACGTATGGCCTCGCTGTTGCGGCTGTAATCCACCGCGATGATCATCATGCTGCCGAAGCGGCGGGTACACTGCTCGATCCAGTCCTCAGGGATATCATCCAGCGGGAACCTTCCGATCTCTGTGTGCACCACCTTGTCGGGCCATATGAAATCCTTTGAATA
>CADBPP010000170.1 GCA_902796565.1 uncultured Eubacteriales bacterium
GGAAAAGCCCGAGAGGGCGGCGCTGCCGGTGTCCCCGCTGGTGGCGGTGAGAAGGCATATCTCCCCCTTCATCCCCAAAACCCTTCTCGCCTCTGTGAGAAGATAGGGCAGAACGGAAAGAGCCACATCCTTGAAGGCGCAAGTGGGACCGTGCCAGAGCTCCGTGATGTACACGCTGCCGGCCTTGGCCACCGGCGCGATGTCACCGTCCTCGAACCTGGAGGAATAGGCCCTGTTCACGGCCTCCCCGATAAACACGGGGTCCATATCCGTGAAATAGTCCCGGAGGATCCTTGTGCATATCTCGTGGTCCTCCATGGAAAGGAACTCTTCAGGCACAAGGGCCGGAAAGCTCTCGGGGATGTAGAGGCCTCCGTCGGGAGCAAGGCCCCGGCTCACTGCCTCGGAAGGGCTAGCGAAAGCGGATTCGTCTCTTGAACTGTAATAGCGCATTTTATGTCTCCGTCAGGTAAAGCTGTGGTAAAGGGTGCGGATGGCGTCATCGAAGTCCTCGTCCATGACGCCGATCATGATGTTGATCTCGTCGCTTCCCTGTTCAATGATCCTGATGTTGATGCCGGCTTCACCGAGGGCGGCGAAGATCTTTCCGGAAACGCCCTTCGTGGCGACCATCCTTCTTCCCACCACCGCGATCAGGGACACTCCCTCATCCACTTTTATGTCGTCGGTATTGCATTCCTTTCTGATCTCTTCCGTCAATACATGGCCGGTGCGGGACAATACCGATGAAGAGATGACCAGGGAGAAGCTGTCCACGGAGGACTGGATGTGCTCAATTGGGAGCTGGTACTTCTCGGTGATCTCCAGGACCCTTCTCACGAAGGAGAAGTCCTCGTGCATCCTGCTCTTGGTGACTGTGAGGACCGAATAGTCCCTCTTTCCGGTGATGCCGGTGATGAACCTGGACTTTTCCTCCTCGTTCTCTTCGTCGAAGCTCTCCATGACCAGGGTCCCCGTAAGGGACGGATTTGTGGTGTTTTTGATGTAAAGGGGCACATGGGCCTTGAGCACCGGGAACACCGTCTCCTCGTGCAGCACCTCCGCTCCCATGTAGGAGAGCTCCCTGAGCTCACTGAAGGTGATGCGCTCGATGGTCCTGGGATTGTCCACGATCTTCGGATCCGCCATCAGGATGCCGTCCACGTCCGTCCAGTTCTCATAGCACTGGGCGTCCAGGGCCGCCGCCACCAGGGCTCCGGTGACGTCGCTGCCTCCCCTGGAGAAGAGGTGCAGCTTTCCGTCAGGGGTGGAGCCGTAGAAGCCCGGCACCACCATGGGGCCGTTCTTCTCATAGGCGTTCCTGATGTCCTCATAGGTCCTGTCGTAGTCCACCGTGCCGTCGAAGTTGAAGTGGATGACGTCGCAGGCGTCCACGAAGGCGTATCCGAGATGACTGGCCATAAGAAGGGCGGAGAGGTATTCGCCCCTGGAGACCACATATTCCTCGGATACGGTGGGAGTGAAGTTGCTCCTCACGTCCCAGAGAATGCTTTCCACGTCCACGTCAAGGCCGCAGCCCTGGGCGATGTTAAGGTATCTGCTCTTGATATCGTTCCATATATCGTCATAGCTCACCTTGTAGCGGATATGGGCCGTGCATATGTACAAAAGGTCGGTTATCTTGTTGTCCGCCGAATATCTCTTTCCGGGGGCGGAGACCACCACCACGGTACGCATCGGATCCGATGCCACGATATCCTTGATCCTGTTGAATCCTTCATGATCCGCCAGTGAGCTTCCTCCGAATTTCAATACTTTCACGCTGAGACCTCCTTGTCTATGGACGCGATGAACGCGCTTTTGTCTTTGAGATTGTCATGCAGGCTGTGGATGTCCTCGAGGCACATCTCCCCTGTGATGTAGATGCCCTCATCCGGCGAGGAGAAGCCGAAGGCTCCGAGATCGTCAGAGCATCTTATGTAGTAGCGTTCCTTCACGGTCCTCTTGTCCGTGGGAGGTATGTCCTCCGGGAACACGTGCTTTTCCCTTCTCGTATCGTAGGCCGCGTCCAGCATGTCGTTGGCGAGGGAACATCCCGTGGGATCCTTTCCTGCGCCCTGCCCTATGAGGGACAGCTGTCCGGTCCGCTCCGCGAAGAGGGTGATGCAGTTGTAGTTGATGTGTATGGTCGCTTCCAGCGCCGACGGTTCGAAGAGCACCGGCTCCACTCTGGCGGATATGCCTTCGGGCGTCCTGGCGGCGGAGGCGATGAGCCTCGCCGTGAGCCCCATGTCCCTGAAGGCCGCGATGTCCCTGTCGGTGATGTTCTCTATGCCGAAGGTGGGGATGTCGTCCTCATCCAGTATGGTGTCGAAGGCGATGTTGGCGGAGATGGCGCATTTTCGCCGGGCGTCGGCACCGTTGAGGTCGCTGGTGGGGTCCGATTCCGCGTATCCCAGTTCCTGGGCCACCCTGAGGGCGTCGGCGAAGGGGAACGAACGGGTCTGCATGGCGTCAAGGATGTAGTTGGTGGTGCCGTTGACGATGCCCCTGAAGGAAAGGATCTCGTCGCAGCGCCTTATCCTCTTAAGATTGTTCAGCCACGGGATGCCGCCTCCCACCGCAGGGGTGTAGCGCAAAAGACAGCCGTTTCGCTCCGCCAGAAGCGTCAGCTCCCTGTAATATGTGCATATGAGATACTTGTTGGAGCTCACCACGCTCTTGCCCTTCTCCAGGCAGGCGGTGACGTATTCATAGGCGGGATGGAGCCCTCCCATGCACTCTGCCACCACGGTGATCTCGCTGTCGAAAAGAATGTCGTTGAAATCGGTGGTCACCAGCTCCTCATAGCCTTTCGGTACGTAGATGTCCAGCACCTTCTTGACCGTGAGTCCGCTTTTGGAATCCCGGAGAGCCTCGTAGGTCCCCCTTCCCACCGTGCCGAATCCAAGTATGGCTGCCTTCATTTGAAGCTCCTTTCGGCGGATTTATATTAAAAGTTATTATATCATCACAGATCTGATTAACACAACCGATTTTGCCAATTGACTTAATAATATTATGTAAAGAATGTATAAGTCTCCGCCGGACCTTTTAAAAGAAGGTCACATCAAGCTTTTTGCAAATAAAAAGAGCGCGGGATGCTCCGTTACGGACGCTCCGGGCTCTTTTGAGGCTTCTTTTCCGCGCAAAGAAGCATATATGATACCTTTTTCATCTGTTCCGCATCGAGACACAGTCCCATCCTGCGGAGGGCTTCCTCCCTGCCCTCATCCAGGATCATCTGCACATACATGTGCTTCAGTTCGTCCCTGGCGTCCTCGAAGGCCTTCATCTCAAACCCTGCCTTTTGAAGGAGCTCCTCCCATTCATATCTCGTATAGAGCTTTCTTACCATGCCGCTGCCGGCTTCAAGGCCTCCCCTCTGCCACAGGTCACTCACCAGAAGGAGCCCACCGTTCACAAGGACCCGGCAGGCTTCGGAGAGGGCGGATGAGGTATCATGAAAGAC
>CADBPP010000171.1 GCA_902796565.1 uncultured Eubacteriales bacterium
GCCTGGGCAAAGGCCTGTCCGAGAGCTATCCCGATATCCTCAGTCGAATGATGGTCGTCAACATAGGTATCCCCCTCGCAGGAAAGATCCAGGAAGAATCCGCCGTGACGGCTGAAAAGCTCCAGCATGTGGGTCAGAAAGCCCACGGGGCAGTCGATGCTGCTGCCGTCCGAGTCAAGGTCGATGGCCAGTGCGATATCGGTCTCGTTGGTTTTTCTCTGTATATGTGCGCTCCTCATTCCTCTGTTATCTCCTTTAAGCTTTTTATCAGTTCCTTCATATCCTCCAGGGTACCTATGGTTATCCTGTTGTGGTCCCTTATCCTCTCGTCGCTGAAATGCCTGACGAGTATGCCCTTCTCCCTGAGACGGCTGTAGATGTATTCTCCGGAAAAACGGGGATGCCGGGCGAAAACGAAATTCGCCTTCGAATCCGTAAGCTCGAATCCGAGAGCCTTCATCTCCCTCATGGTGTATTCCCTGTTCTCAATTATGACGGCACAGTTCTTTCTGTTGTACTCATCGTCCTCAAGGGCGCCCACGCCCGCCGCCAGGGTCATCCTGTTGACGTTGTAGGGATTCAGTGAATACCTGATGGCATCGATGTCCTTTATCAGTTCCTCGTTTCCGCAGGCGTAGCCCAGGCGGGCTCCCGCCAGGGAACGGGATTTGGAGAATGTCCCGATGACCAGGAGGTTCTCATACTTCTCGGTCAGCTTCATGACGCTGGCCGCTCCGAAATCCACATATGCCTCGTCCACCACCACCACGTTGTCGGGATTCGTGGAAAGGATCCTCTCTATCTCTATGACGGGAAGAGCGATGCCTGTGGGGGCATTGGGATTCGCTATGAATATCGTGGCGTTTATGTTCGTGTAATCGCTGACATCCAGCGTGAAATCCTCCCTCAGGGGAAACACCAGGGTCCTGACCCTGTTGAGAGCAGCCAGTACGCTGTAGAGCCCGTATGTGATGTCCGCGAAGGCCGCGGGATGTTCCTCGTCACAGAAGCACATGAACGCGTAGTTCAGCATGTCATCGCTGCCGTTGGAGAATATGACCCTCTCCGGCTTTGTCCCGTACACATCGCATAAGGCTTTTTTCAGCTCCGTCAGCTCCGGATCGGAATAAAGCCGGCAGTTCGGCGCTTCATTCTGCGCGTATTCCACTGCCAGGGGCGACGGCGGGAAGGGCGATTCATTCGTGTTCAGTTTGATGAATTTCCGGTCCCTCGGCTGTTCTCCCGGTACGTAGGGCACCAGGGAATCATATTTGCTGCTGAGAAATCTGCTCATTTATCATCCTCCCCCATGCGCTTCTCTATGCTCCTGGCATGGGCTTCAAGTCCTTCCTTCCTCGCGAAACAGGCGATATCCTCTCCCACTCTGGCGAGGGCGTCCCGTGTGTAGTACGTATACTGCAGCTTCTTGACGAAATCATCCACCGAAAGAGGCGATGAAAAGCGGGCGGTGCCCCCGGTGGGCAGTGTATGGTTGGCTCCGGAGAAGTAGTCGCCCAGGGGCTCGGGAGCATACCTTCCGATGAAGACGCTTCCGGCATGCCTGATCTTGTCCAGATGATCGAAGGGATCGTCCACGGACAGCTCCAGATGCTCAGGGGCTATGTCGTTGGCCACCTCCACGGCCTGGGGGATATCGTCACACACTATGATCTTACCGTTGTTCTCAATTGACTTTGACGCGATCTCCCTTCTGGGAAGGGTCTCAAGCTGCCTGTCCACCTCGGAACTGACCTTCTCTGCCAGCTCCATACTGTCGGTGATCAGCACCGCGCTGGCAAGTCTGTCATGCTCCGCCTGGGAGAGCAGGTCCGAAGCCACGAATACGGGATCCGAGGCACCGTCAGCGATGATCAGTATCTCGCTGGGACCGGCGATCATGTCTATGGACACCATACCGAACACCTGCTTCTTGGCCTCCGCCACATAGGCGTTTCCGGGGCCCACGATCTTGTCGACCTTTGGGATGCTCTCGGTACCGTAGGCCATGGCCGCTATGGCCTGGGCTCCTCCCGCCTTGTAGATGCGGTCGATCCCCGCCACATGGGCTGCCGCCAGGATGTATGGATTTATCTTCCCGTCGGAACCCGGCGGGGTGCACATGATGACATTTTTCACTCCGGCGATCTTTGCGGGAACGGAATCCATCAGTACGGTGGATGGATACGCTGCGGTGCCTCCCGGGACATACAGCCCGGCGCTGTCCACCGGTATCACCTTCTGCCCCATGAGTATGCCGTCCTCGTCGTTGATGATGAAGCCGCTTCTGAGCTGCTTCTCATGGAATTTCCTGATATTCGAAGCGGCCCGCTCCATTATGCCCAGGAAGTCTTCCCCCACCTCAGCGAGGGCCTCTTCGATCTCCCCGGGGGAAACGGGAAATTCCTTTATCTCCACTTTGTCGAAACGCGCTGTCAGTTCTCTCAATGCGGCGTCGCCGTTTTTGGCAACGTTCTCCACGATCTCCCTCACTGAATCCTCCACATCCGCGGAGGTGTAGGATCTGGACAGGATCTTGTCCCTTTCGGTCTCGCTGTATTTCATGATCTGCATGATGCTGTCTCCTTTCAGTCGCTTTCCGGGATCTTCTCGGAAAGACTCTTTGCCAGCTCCCTTATCCTCTCACCTCTGAAGCGGTAGGAAGCCCTGTTCACTATGAGCCTGGCGCTGATCTCCGATATGACATCGGTGACGCGAAGGCCGTTTTCCCTCAGGGTCCTTCCCGTCTCCACTATATCCACGATGACGTCCGTGAGCCCCAGAAGAGGAGCTATCTCGATCGAACCGGAAAGCTTCACTATGTCTATCTCCCTTCCCAGGGACGAATAGTAGCGTCTGGCGATGTTCGGGTACTTCGTCGCCACCCTTAGGACGGCCTGTCCGTCGTCGGTGAATCCCTCCGGCGCCGCGGAAGCCATCCTGCATTTTCCCAGACGCAGGTCACTTATCTCGTAAACGTCCGGAGCGGTCTCGATGATGGTATCCTTTCCGGCCACCCCGATATCCGCCGCACCCCTTTCCACATATACTCCCACATCCCAGGGCTTCACCCAGAAATACCTGATCTTCTTATCGGCATTCTCAAAGACCAGACGGCGGGAATCATCCATTACGCCGGCGCATTCGTATCCGCAGGACGCGAAGAGGGAGTATACGTTTTCACCGAGCCTTCCCTTCGGGAGGGCGATATTCAGATAATCGTCCATCTCACACCTCCGCAGGATCCGCTCCGATGACGCGGGGATCGATCCTTTCCAGTTCATCCATGTATACGGCAAAGCCTATGGCGGAAGCGTCATATCCGAGACGGCCCAGCAGGACATCGTATCTTCCTCCGGAGAGGCCCCTCCTGGGCATGCCGTCCACATAGCCCCGGAACACTATGCCGTTGTAATACGAAGCATCGGATA
>CADBPP010000172.1 GCA_902796565.1 uncultured Eubacteriales bacterium
GGACATTAACAGACATTTCAGACGGCCGGCGGCGCTCATTGCCGTATCGGTCATGATCATTCTTTCCCTTTTCGGCTGCGGACAGAAGGCAGAGGAGCCCGTCGAGGCGCCTGAGCTCTTCAAAACCGCTGTGAAGAACTGCACCAGCGCAAACTTCAGTGCCGAAGTCACAGTCTCGGACAAGCTCATCATGCAGCTCACAGGTTCCTTCGACGATTCCATGAACATAAAGGTCGATACGGTCTTTCCGGGGACCGCGCTTAAGTACCCGGATCTTACGGTATACTACGTTCCCGGTGAGAAAGCCGTCTACTGGATCAGCGGGGAAAACGTATTCAGAGTGCAGCCGGACGACGTCTACGACAGGATCATGGCGATCCCGATCATAGGAAAGAAATACTCTTTCCTGGATCCGGACAAGATGATCATCGTCAACGGCAAGAAGCCCGGGAAGCTTCTGGTGTCCGTCATGGACGCCGAGTATACGGGTTCATCGGAGGACGCGGGAGATGAACTGCTCCTGAGTCTGAACGACGATACCGCTTCCAGGCTGTGTGAGTTCATCCTGAACGTCATCAAACTTACCGATCCGTTAAAACAGGTCACTTCCGCCCAGACCGACAAGCTGAGGCAGTACATCATGAAGGCCATCAGAGCGATGAAGATCTATGCTGTGGTGGATAAGGATGAAGGGGTCTTCAAAACCGTAAGGATCGAACTGGCTGACTCTCTTTCCGCCGTTGCGGGACCGCTCAAGGAATACTTCCCGGACATGAAGCTGCCGAAGGATCTCAAGATCGCGGTCACCTTCAGCGACGTCGGCAGGGTGGAGAGAATGAGCTTCCCATCCGAAGTCAAAAGTCAGGCGGAGGACATGCTCAAGTACATCACCCAGACCCTCACGCAAACAAAGCAGTGAATTTTCCCGGTGTTATTGTATGCACGAAATAAAACGGGTATAATTAAAGATAAATTTCTTTGCATCAAGGATAATTAGAAGTGGAAAACAAACTTAGACAGATCAGAGATGCCGCGCTGGAGGAGATAGAAAAAGCTCTTCAGCCGGAAGAGATCGAAAAGATCAGAGTAGCCGTCCTCGGAAAGAAGGGCGAGCTCACAGCCATCCTCAGGGGCATGTCGTCCCTTTCCAATGAGGAAAGACCGATCATCGGCAAGATCGCCAATGAGGTCAGAGAATCCATCGAGGATGCCATCAAAGCCAAGAAGGAGCGTTTCGAGGAGGAGGCCATGAAGCTCAGGCTCGCGACCCAGTCCATCGACGTCACTCTCAACGGTCCCGCTCTCAGCGTCGGACACGAGCATCCCCTTTACACAGTCATCGACAGGATGATAGAGATCTTTGCTTCCCTGGGCTTTTCCGTGGTGGAGGGACCCGAGATAGAGTGGGCGAAGTACAACTTCGACATGCTCAACGTTCCCCATGACCATTCATCCAGGGATTATTCCGATACATTTTACTTCAATGACGATGTCCTCCTCAGGACCCAGACCTCTCCCGTGCAGGCGAGGGTCATGCTGGACAAGAAGCCCCCGATCAAGATCATTTCTCCGGGCAAGGTGTACCGCAACGACGAGATCGACGCCACCCATTCGCCGCTGTTCCATCAGCTGGAGGGGCTCATCATCGACAAGGACATCACCATGGCGGATCTGAAGGGAACACTGGACTTCGTGGCGAAGTCCCTGTTCGGAGAGGACACCGAGACCGTGTTCAGGCCCCATCAGTTCTACTTCACCGAGCCTTCGGCTGAGATGGACGCCACCTGCTTCGCCTGCAAGGGAGCGGGCTGCAGGGTATGCAAGGGAAGCGGATACATCGAGATCCTCGGCTGCGGCATGGTTCACCCCAACGTGCTCAGGGCCTGCGGCATCGATCCCGATGAATACACCGGTTTCGCCTTCGGCATGGGTCTTGACCGTATGACCCTTCTGGACTACGGCATCAGCGACCTGAGGAACATGTTCACCAATGACACCGATTTTCTCAGGCAGTTCTAGGATAGGAGGAATCAGCAAATGTTCGTACCTCAGATTTGGCTCAGGGATTTCGTGGACATCCCCGAGGACATAAAAGTATTCGATAAGATCATGACCCGTTCCGGCACCATGGTGGAAGGCTATGAGTACAGGGGAGAGGGTCTTGAAAACATAGTATCCGCCAGAGTGGAGACCATCGAGAGGCATCCCGATTCCGACCACATGTGGGTATGCTCCCTCACGGACGGAAAGAACACCTATCAGGTGGTCACCGGAGCCCAGAACGTAAAGGCCGGTGATATCGTGCCTCTGGCAAAGGACGGCGCTACCGTATCCGGAGGAAAGAAGATCGTGACCAGCGAGCTCCGCGGCGTCAGAAGCGAAGGGATGCTCTGCTCAGGTGAGGAACTGGGTATGTCCGGTTCCATCATCCCCAAGAAGCAGGAGAACGGCATATATATCCTGGAGAGCGACACTCCCCTGGGAGAGGACATCAAGTCCGTATTGGGTCTTGACGACTACGTGGTGGAGTTTGAGCTCACCAACAACCGTCAGGACTGCAACAGCGTGCTGGGCATAGCCTACGAGGCATCTGCCGCGCAGCACAGGAAGTTCGATATCCCCGCCTACGAGTATGACGACGGGAGCGACGATATCAGAAACTACGTGGATATCACGGTGAAAAACCATGAGCTCTGTCCCCGCTACACCGCGAGGATGGTGAAGATCCTCAAGGTGGAGGATTCCCCCATGTGGATGCAGATCAGGCTCATGGGAAGCGGAGTGAGACCCATCAACAACATAGTCGACGTATCCAACTACGTCATGCTGGAGACGGGGCAGCCCCTGCACACCTTCGACTACGACAAGATCGCCGGAAAGAAGGTCATCATCGATACAGCCAATGACGGCGACGTATATGTCACCCTGGACGGTGAGGAGAGGAAGCTCGATTCCTCCATGCTGATGATCGACGACGCCTCCGGCCACATCTGTGTGGCGGGAGTCATGGGAGGAGCAAACTCCGAGATCGATGACGACACCAAGTACGTCCTTATCGAGGCAGCAAACTTCAATGGTCCCTCCGTCAGGAACACCGCCAAGGCCCTCGGCATGAGGACCGAGGCCTCAGCCCACTTCGAGAAGGGCATCTCCAGACACCTTACCAAGTACGCCGCCGACAGGGCCGTGTCCCTGCTGGTGCAGATCGGCGCAGCCGAGGCCATAGGCGGAGTCATCGACCTGTATGACGAGCTTCCTTCTCCGGAGCCTGTCACCATGAACATGGACTGGTTCAACCGCTTCATCGGGACCGAGCTTACCGTGGACGACGCCGTGAAGTATCTCGACTGCCTGTGCATGGATCCCGTCGTGAAGGGAAGGGACATTACCGTGACTCCTCCGAAGTACCGCCAGGACATCAACATCAAGGAAGACGTGGCCGAGGAGGTCATCCGTATCCACGGCTATGCCAACATACCTCTCAGGCACCTGGAGAGCTCCAACTACATCTCGGACGAGAACCGCTACTACAGGGCAAAGCAGGAGATCAAGAAGCTCCTGGTGGACATAGGCGGATACGATACCCTGACCTATGCCTTCATAAGCCCCTCGAAGATAGACGCCCTGGGCCTTAAGGAGGACGATCCCAGAAACCGTCCCCTCAAGCTCATCAACCCCCTGGGAGAGGATACCTCCACCATGAGGACCACCATGGTCCCCAACATGCTGGATTCCCTGAGGACCAACTACCTCAAGAAGAACAAGGCCGTGACAATGTTTGAGATCGGAAGCGTCTATCTAGAGAACCCGGACAAAAACGACCTTGCCCTGGACATCGAAAAGCTGGTCATCGGAAAGTTCGGCTGTGATTTCTATGAGATCAAGTCCGTCCTTAACTACCTCTTCGAGTCACTGAGGCTCACCGATGTCCGTTACGACAGGGCGGATGAGGTGTTTTTGCATCCCGGAAGAAGCGCGTATGTGTATCTCAACGGGGAGAACATCGGATTCATCGGACAGATCCATCCCACCGTGGCGAAGAAGTTCGACCTGTGCGAGGATACGGTGGTGGCGGAACTGACCCTCAGAAGCATCATCGAGAGATATCTCGCGGTGACGATCCGCTTCCAGGAGCCCGCGAAGTATCCCGCTGTTTCCAGGGATCTTGCCCTCGTCATGGACGAGGCACTCCAGGCAGGGGACATCGGAGCCGCCATACTTGAACTGGGCGGAGAATTCATCACCGGCTGCGAGGTGTTCGACGTATACCGTTCCGACGCCCTCGGTGAGGCAAAGAAGAGCATCGCATATTCACTGACCTTCCGTTCCCCCGTATCCACCCTCAAGGACGAGCAGGTGGAGGAGGCCATCGGAAACATCCTCAGCGGACTTAAGGATAAGTTCGGTATAGTTATAAGAGCATAAACAGAAAGGTAAATATGCACCGACTCTGCCGGTGCATATTTTTTAGGGACCATGAAGGAACTACTGGAAGAATTCAGCCTGGAACTCTCAAAGGACCACAGCCCCGACACCGTGAAAGGGTACCTCTATGACATAGGGGGATTCACCTCGTTCATTTCTGAACACTTCGACGTATCCGAGAAGAGGATGAGGGAACATATCCTTTCCGCCAGCGAGAACGACGTCTTCTCATATCTCAACTACCTCGTCACGGCGGAGGAGAATTCTCCTTCCACCGTGAACAGGAAACTCAGCTCCATCAGGAGGTTCTATTCCTTCCTGTACAACACCAGGAGGATAGATTCCGACTTCACGAGGAACATCAAGAGCGTGAAGACCACCGGCAGGCAGGATATCTTCACTTTGGAGGAGCTGCAGCAGATACTGTCGGCGGTGAAGGGACGAAACAGGGAGAGGGATCTGGTGATCCTGGGAGGCTTCATATATGCCGGCCTTACCGTAAACGAGATCATCGGTCTTCGAAAGACGGACCTCACCGATGACGGTTACCTTAATATCGAAACGGGCAGGAGCAGCCGGACGATAAAGCTCAACAGCGCCTACCGGGAGATCATAAGACAGCACCTTCAGAGCGCGAAGGATCAGAGCCCCTGGATGGTGACAGCCAACGGCACCGATCCCATGAACAAGCGCACCGTGCACCAGGTGGTCACCAAGTACCTTAAGTCCTGCGGACTCTACCGCAGCGGTCTGACCACCGAGACCCTGAGACGCAGCGGGGTATACCTTCTCAGGAAGTACGCGGGGTTCGACATCACCGATGTGAAGGATTACCTGGGCCTCAAGTCATCATCCTCACTGAGGAATTACGAGTTTGAGGAGAACAGCAGCGCCCAGGACAGGATAGACCGTATACCTCTCACGGATTTCAAACCCCGGTAAAAGCCTAGCGGTGAAATGTCAAGAGAAAGATGAATGATAATTCTGATGTTTTCACGTACATTTACCGAAAGCGCAAAACACCCAC